>QNFK01000017.1 GCA_003645495.1 Gammaproteobacteria bacterium | reverse complement strand
GCCACCACTCTACTATGCAACCTCACCAGATCGTCCCAGCGCGATATTTATGACCGGATTCTGAAAACCGAAAAATGCCTATAGATTACGAAGCTTTGCTGGCGACCGCTGTAACAGACGAGCCTTTCCAGTACACGGAAAAAGATTCAATACTATATGCGCTTGGTGTGGGCTTTGGCAGCGACCCGCTGGATCGCAATGAGTTGCTATTCGTTTACGAGCAACCCGGGCTGCACACCGTACCGACTATGGCCAGCATGCTGCTGTCCAATTCGTTTTTCGATGCAAGCGGTTGGGACTACAGTCGTGTTCTGCATGGCGGCCAACACCTGGAGTTATATCGACCATTACCAGCCGCTGCTGAATTACTGGCGAACAGGCGCGTTGCCAGCATCATTGATCGTGGTGCCAGGAAAGGCGCCAGGATCGAACTTGAAGCAGAAGTTCGCCTCGCCAGGGATGACACTGTTATTTTCACACTGAACAGTATCTTGCTCGCCAGAGGAGATGGCGGTATCGGTGGCCCAAGCGGACCGATCCCGTTGCCGCACAAATTGCCGAAACGGGAGCCCGACCTCAGTTGCGATTTGCCGACCAGGCCAGATCAGGCATTACTTTTTCGCCTGTCAGGTGATACCAATCCCCTGCATGCAGATCCGGACAGCGCCAGGGCAGCAGGCTTTGACGGTCCGATAATGCATGGCAGATGCACCTCCGGCATTGCTTGCCACGCCATTCTGAAAACAATATGCGCCTACGATTTTACGCTGATCACTGGTTTTGACGTTCGCTACTCGGCGCCGGTTTATCCCGGCGATATTATTACCACGGAAATGTGGCAAGACCGTAACGTCATTTCATTTCGTTGCAGCGTAAAAAAACGCGATGTCATTGTAATCAATAATGGGAAATGCACTTTGGCTAGTTAGCCTGCGGCAAAATCCGATCAGCCTGTATATGGTATTGCAAAACAATTTGGTCGCGAACCGTGATCGAGCCAAGAAAAGCCGTGAACGGTGCAAGACCTGTATCGGCATGCCGGATTTCGATCTCGCCGCTGGCAACGACTGAATCATCCGAAATTTCAACGGTTGCAGGAAATACCAATGAGTATTCCATAGTCGATGCAATTCGCACAGGTATCACATTCCGTGACGGTTGGGGGCGGTTCATACTGGCCGATCTTACCCTGCTTACACACGGCTGGTAGACTCTGCTCAAATTTTTCGCCCGGAGCGCCCATTGAAAAATCGTGTCCAAGTTGAAATTGCCGATCATGTTGCCGCGGTTGCACTGAATCGCCCCGACAAACGAAATGCCGTCGACCTTGAGATGTTCCGCGAATTGATCGAGGCAGCACAGGCACTGCGATCAAACCGTTCGGTACGGGCCGTCGTCTTGTATGGCGAGGGAGCAAGCTTTTGTGCCGGCATCGATATATCCGTGTTCCAGGGTGAAGGTATAGCTGCTGTTGGTGGCGACCTTATGGAAGCGCGAGAGAATTCGCCGGCGAATTTTTTTCAAAGTGCCGCATACGCATGGCACGAACTCGAGGTGCCGGTGATAGCGGCACTGCACGGCACTGTTTTTGGCGCTGGTTTGCAAATTGCGTTGGGTGCAGACATTCGTTACGCAGCGGCGGACGTAAAGATGTCGATCATGGAAATCAAATGGGGGTTGATCCCGGATATGGGAATATCGACCCTGCTGCGCAACATTATCCCGACTGATAAAGCCAGGGAACTCGCCTATACCGGTCGTATTGTCGGTGCAGAGGAGGCATCCGACCTGGGGCTGGTCACCAGCATCTGCGATGACCCGGTTGCAAAAGCGAGGTCGGTCGCGGCTGAGATTGCCGCCAGGTCGCCAGATGCCATTCGGGCGATCAAGCAGCTGATCAATGAGTCCTGGGAGAAAGACCACGCCGGCGCGTTACGGCATGAGGCTTTGTTGCAAGGGCAGCTTATGGGTAGTGCAAACCAGTCAGAGGCAGTACGGGCCAATATGGAGAACCGGCCGCCGGTTTTCGCGGATCCTGATTAGCAGCCTGTTGAAAAAGCCATGGATGGCTTTTTCAACAAAATATTAGACCCGTTCTGATCACAATATAGATGCACAGTTAGCGGAACTTGCAGGGCCAAAGTACACTCTTAGTCTGTATACGAGGGCGTTTCGCCGTCACGGAATTGAAGTTAGTGAAAATAAGGTTGGCATTTCTTGTGGGCTTGCTCGCAAGCTTGTGGTGCGCTGTCGCGTCTGCGCAGACTCATAAGCCTTTTCCGGGTACGACGTCTGATTCGCGCACGATCAGGATGCAGGAAAGCGTTGACGAGTTGTATGCGGCGGGTAATTTCCAGCGCGCGCTTTTTATCTACAAAAAAGATCTCGCGCCGCAAGGTGATAAATACGCACAATACATGGTCGGCTACATGTATCTCCATGCACAAGGTGTAGAGCAGGACAAAGCCAAAGCGCTTGCCTGGTATCGGCTGGCGGCTGAACGTGGTGAATCCGCTCTGCAACCACCACAGCGTGAGCTGATCAAAATCATGTCGCCGGCTGAAGTCGCGCATGCAAATACCATCCTGGTAGAACTGCGGGATTCAATCGGTGACATGAAACTCATCACCGACCTGATTAAGCAGGATTTGAGCATCCTCAGACAACGCACCGGGTCAAGAGTTACGCGGTCGGACTACAGCGGACCGATGATTATCCTGAAGCCTACGGGCGGCACCATGGGGCCCAATTATTACCATGATGTTCGGGTAAGGCTTGAAGTGCGGCTCAATTACCTGGAAACCAGGGTTGAAATCAGTGACCTGGCATTCCAGATTGACGATGAAAGTCTGCGGCGGCTGCAGGAACAAGCCAAATCGGAACTGGCAGCGCTGGATCAACAATAACGAGGGCTGTTACAGCCTCGCGTTATTTTCTGGCCACGTTCGGCCGCAATCCTCGCATCAGAATTTCCGGAAACTCATTGTGTATTTGTTTTGCGGTGCCGGCATTGCCATGAAACCATTTTGGTATCCAGTTGATGGATCCCATTATTGCGTTGCCGGTCATGCGTACGTCGCAGGGCGTAATGCTGCCGTCCTCTATGCCACAAGCCAGCAATTGTTCAAAGCCAGCGCTGTGCCTGCGAGATACTTCCAGGATTTCATTGCGGTGCGAGCGCTTGAGTGAGGGAATCTCACTCATGATAGCTACTGGTCCCCTGTCGCCAACCATGATTTCAATGTGATAGCGGATATACAGGAACGCCTGCTCAAATCCCGTTTCACCTTCAATCCTGCCCTGGTCCATCGCATCCCGTCCAAGTTCGGCGGCACGCAAGTAACATTGATAGACGAGTTCTTCTTTGTTTTTGACGTAATAGTAAAGCGCTGCGTCAGTCAGCCCCAGCTGGCGCGAAACGTCTTTTAACGACGTCCCGCTAAATCCTTTTTCATTGAAGCAGGTTGCCGCGGCCTTGAGGATGCGATGACGCTGGATTTCAAACCTGGTTTCTGCCGCAATGGTTGCCATACGTTCCGTTCGTCCTTTGGCCACTTGTCAAAAACGACGATTTGCCCTTGTGTTATATGCCTGCGTGCATTATTTTAATCTAGATTAAAATTTTTGCAACGCCAGAAAGCATTGATTTTAAAAAGAATTAGCCGCCCGAAGGCGGAGATTTTGAGCGCAAACTGATCGGAGGATCACAGTCGATGAGTACTGCCGCCAGCGACATGCCGGACCTGACTGAGAAGACCGGCAAGGCCAACCAGCCACCCCTGCGATTCGTTACCGCAGCTTCCCTGTTTGATGGCCACGATGCAGCCATCAATATCATGCGTCGTCTTATCCAGGCCCAGGGCGCGGAAGTCATTCACCTGGGACACAACCGCAGTGTCGATGACATCGTGCGCGCTGCAATCCAGGAAGACGCGGACGCTATTGCCATCAGTTCCTACCAGGGTGGTCACAACGAATTTTTCAGTTACATGGTGGACCGCCTGCGCGAACTCGGCGCGCCGCACATCAAGATTTTTGGTGGTGGTGGCGGGACGATTACGCCTGAGGAAATCAAAGCGTTGATGGACTACGGCGTGGAACGCATCTATCACCCGCATGACGGTATGGAAATGGGTCTCGAAGAGATGATCCGGGACCTTGTTGATCGAACGGCAGAGGCGCGCAAAGAAACAATACCGCCTGCAGATATGTCCTCGGAGCGGGTTATCGATATTGCCGCAACAGTCTCTGCCATTGAAGAAGGACTGTACGGCGACGCAAAACTTGCCGCCATGCGTAAAGAATGGCTGGTAAAAGCCCGTAAGGTGCCGGTTATCGGCATCACCGTTACCGGTGGTGCCGGCAAGAGCAGTGTTACTGACGAAATCCTGAATCGATACTTAAGTTGTTATCCGCAGATGCGTATCGCGGTGCTGGCTGTCGATCCGACCCGCAGGCGCACCGGTGGCGCATTGCTCGGTGACCGGATTCGCATGAACTCGTTGCGTTCGGAACGTGTCTACATGCGTTCGATAGCAACACGGCGCCAGCACCTCGCCACGAGTGAAATGTTGTCTGATCAGGTCCTGTTTTTGAAATCGATGGGCTTCGACCTCCTGATCGTCGAGACAGCAGGCATTGGTCAAAGCGATAGTGAAATTGTCGACATGGTGGACTTCTCTGTCTATGTCATGACCAGCGATTATGGCGCGGCCAGCCAGCTGGAAAAAATCGACATGATCGATTTTGCTGACCTCATCGTGCTGAACAAATACGACAAACGTGGCGCTGAAGATGCGCTCCGTGATATCCGCAAGCAATGGAAACGCAATCATGTGAAATTCCAGACTGCGAATGAAGATGTACCTGTTTATCCAACAATTGCCAGCCAGTTCAACGATCCGGGGATTACGTGGATGTTTTCCGAGCTGTGCAGGCGCATGGCGGACAAGCTTGAACTCGATGCAGAGAACTGGACCCCGGACCTGGACGTAACGCAAAAGGAACCGCGCGCGATGGCCGTGATTCCTGGCAGTCGTATTCGCTATCTCGCAGAAATCAGCGAGCAGGGCCGGGCTATTCAGAACTCTGTAGAGCAACAGGCGGAATCGGCAAGCCAGTTGCAGCATCTTTATGAGGCGCTGAAAGCGCTTGAAGATCCCGATCTGCCGGACGTTTTCAGTCCTTACTTCGCCAATGCACTGGCCGACAACAAGGACCGCTCCATTCTTGTCCTGCGCCAGCGATATCAGGAAGCCTTGCACGAGCTAAGCACAGAAGCGCTTGGCCTGTTGCGTGACTGGCCGGCACGCCGCGATGCCGTACGCACCGAGCGTTACAGTTACGAGGTACGTGGCAAAGAAGTCACAGGTGCAAATTACCTTGAGTCGTTAAGTCATCAGCAGATTCCCAAGATAGCCGCACCGAATTTTCGCGATTGGGGCGAATTGCTCAAGTTCCTGATGCAAGAAAACCTGCCCGGTGGCTACCCGTATACCGGTGGCGTCTACCCTTACCGCCGTCTCGGCGAGGATCCAACGCGGATGTTTGCGGGTGAGGGCACTCCGGAAAAAACCAATCGCCGTTTTCATTACCTGTCGCATGGTCAGGACACCGCGCGTTTGTCCACGGCTTTTGACTCCGTGACACTGTACGGCGAGGACCCGCACGAACGGCCGGACATTTATGGCAAGGTCGGCAACTCCGGCGTCTCCATCGCATCCGTTGACGATATGAAAAAGCTCTACTCCGGATTTGATTTGTGTGCGCCTACGACGTCTGTGTCGATGACGATTAATGGCCCGGCACCTATGATTCTCGCGTTCTTTATGAATACTGCTATCGACCAGCAGGTCGAGAAGCATTTGAAAGAATGCGGTGAGTGGGAAGCCGCGCAGAAAAAAATAGATGGTTATTTCAAAGGCAAAACGCGGCCGCAATATATTGGCGATTTACCGCCCGGTAACGAGGGTCTTGGGCTGGCGTTGCTGGGTATTTCGGGTGACGAACTGGTTTCTGCCAAGACCTATGAAGAAATCCGGCAGCGCACGCTGGCTGCAACCCGCGGCACGGTTCAGGCAGACATCCTGAAAGAAGACCAGGCGCAGAACACCTGCATTTTCTCTACAGAGTTCGCATTGAAAATGATGGGCGATGTGCAGCAATACTTTATCGACAACAAAGTACGCAATTATTACAGCGTATCGATCAGTGGATATCATATCGCTGAAGCGGGCGCGAACCCGATCAGCCAACTTGCTTTCACATTGTCGAATGGCTTCACGATCGTCGAGTACTACCTCGCACGCGGCATGGAAATTGATGATTTCGCACCGAACCTGAGCTTCTTCTTTTCCAATGGCATGGATCCCGAGTACACGGTCATCGGCAGAGTGGCCCGGCGCATCTGGGCACGCGCGATGCGCGAGCGCTACGGTGCCAGCGCTCGCAGCCAGATGCTCAAGTATCACGTGCAGACATCCGGTCGCAGCCTGCATGCACAGGAAATAAGTTTTAACGATATTCGAACGACGCTGCAGGCGCTCTATGCAATGTTTGACAACTGCAACAGCTTGCATACGAATGCCTTCGATGAGGCGATTACCACGCCGACCGAGCAGTCGGTGCGGCGTGCGGTGGCGATTCAGCTGATTATCTCCAGGGAGCTCGGCCTGAACTATTGTGAGAATCCCTGGCAGGGCTCTTTCGTTGTCGACGAGTTAACCGACCTGGTAGAGGAGGCCGTTTTCAAGGAGTTCGACCGGATTTCCGAGCGTGGCGGTGTCCTCGGTGCGATGGATACCATGTACCAGCGCGGCAAAATTCAGGAAGAAAGCCTCTATTACGAAAGCAAAAAGCACGATGGCTCCTATCCCCTGGTAGGCGTGAACACCTTCCTGCCGAAAAAGGGGCAGGAGGACGAAGTGCACGACCTTGAGCTGATCCGCTCAAGTGAAGCTGAAAAGCAGGATCAGATCAGTCACGTTATGGCATTTCAGGGAAACCACGATAGCGAAAGCGCGGCTGCGATCAGGCGGTTGCAGGAAGTCGCCAGGGCCCGTGGTAACGTATTCGAGGAACTAATGCATACAGTAAAGTCCAACTCACTGGGCCAGATTTCCGCGGCGCTGTACGAAGTTGGTGGTGAATATCGCCGTAATATGTAGCGCGAGAGAAATCTGCGGTAAACTCGGGATTGGCGCGGTAGCCATACTTTGCGCCATTGAGACTCCTGATAAGAAAAAGTAATCGCAGGACCAGACTTGTTAATTAACGCCAGAATTAAATCAATCTTCATATTCCCGGCCGTCGCGATAAGCATGCTTTTGCTGGGTATTGCGCTTTGGCAGGCTTTCCTTGGCGGGCATGAGAGAACTGCATGGCTCGGTGCAGCTATAGCGGCATTGCCGTTGCCACTCCTGATGATGCGTTTGATGCTGACCCGCGTTGAACGTACCAGCGACAACTTGCCGTTTCTCCTGTCGATGTCGGCGAGCGGTGTGTTGGTTGCGGTCTGGGAGCAGTTTCTCGAGGGAACCACCGGTTGGGCGCCTCTCTCGGCGGCCCTGATGAACCTGTTCATATTGTTACTGTATATTTTCTGGTATTCGAGATTCGGCAGGTCCGAAAGTCCTCAGCTGTCAGTTGGCAACAAGCTGCCGCATTTCGAGCTAAAAGATTCGGACGGTGCGCAGTTTGACTCGGAATCATTGACGGGGTCACCAGCCATCCTGCTTTTTTACCGTGGCAACTGGTGCCCGCTGTGCATGGCGCAGATAAAGGAAATTGCCGATCGCTACCAGGAACTCGATGAGTTGGGCATCAAGGTCGTCCTGGTAAGCCCACAACCCGATGAGTTGAGCCGCAAACTTGCGAAAAGCCACAAGGTACCGTTCCGTTTCCTGATCGACAGCGATAATAAGGTTGCTGAAACACTTGGCATTGCTGTCAAACACGGCGTGCCTGTGGGTATGCCCGGCGGCTATGCTCCCGACACCGTTATGCCGACGCTCGTCGTTACCAATGCACAGGGCACCATCGTATATTCTGATCAAACGGACAACTATCGTGTGCGGCCGGAGCCGGACACGTTTCTTGCGATTTTACGTCGTGCAGGAGTCGTCAGTAAGTGACAGACAATGATTCAAAAAGTTTTATGGATAACCCGACGCTCTATGAAGGAACCTACCTCGAGTTTCTTGGGTTTCGACTTGCGACCTGGAAAGACGGTTTCGCCCGAATCGAAATGCCGGTGCGAGCAGAACATCGCAATACTGTTGGTTATTTACATGGCGGAGTTATCGCGTCACTCCTGGATATCGCCGGCGCGGTGTCCGGCAGCTTTGGCACGTCAAATGAATTCGTCTCCGTAACGATTAACCTGAATTGCAACTACATGGCACCGCATCGTGCAGATACCGCGATTGCCGAAGGAGAGTTGATCCGGGCAACCAGCTCACTTTTTTTCGCGCAGGCAAAATTATTTGATCCTGACAACAACCGCCTGTGCGCGACTGCAACGGCGACCTACAAGCAGAAAGCGCGAAAAAGTTAAGTACCGATCGGCATCAAACAAGGGAACGAAATGAGCATTTTTGATCTGGATGGAAAAATTGCGCTGGTCACGGGAGCGGGTTCCGGTCTGGGTCGCCAGTTCGCCGTCACGCTCGCCGAAGCAGGCGCCTCCGTGGTACTGGCCGCAAGGCGTCGGGAGAAACTTGAGGAGACCGCGAACGCGGTACGGGAAGCCGGTGGTAGTGCATACTGTGTGAGTCTCGATGTGACCAGCGCCGACTCCATTCGCGATTGTTTCGCTGAAATCATCAAGGAAGTGGGCACGCCGGATATCGTGGTTAACAATGCCGGTGTTGCGGTTGATCGGTATTTGCTCGACACCAAAGAAGAAGAATGGGACACCGTAATCGACACCGACCTCAAGGGTGTCTTCCTGGTTGGCCAGGCCGCGGCACAGGCAATGATTGATGCGGATAAACCCGGCAGCATCATTAACATTTCTTCTATCCTGGGTTTGCACATCGCAAAAACGCTTGGCGCCTACAGCGCAGCGAAAACAGGCGTAATCAGTCTCACCAAAACAATGGCACTGGAATGGGTGCGCCACGGAATTCGTGTCAATGCGATTGCGCCGGGTTATTTCATCACCGAAATGAACGAGCATCAGCTTAATTCGGAAGCAGGTGAGTTCCTGAGAAGCAGAATCCCGATGAAACGCATCGGCGACGTCGCCGAATTGAGTGGTCCCTTGCTGCTGCTTGCCTCAGACGCAGGCAGTTACATGACTGGCGGAACGCTGACCGCGGATGGCGGACACCTCTGCAGATCTTTGTAACTGTAAAAGGCGGCATCTGAAAAATGGGTACGCTGACCGGTTTCAAGATCGTCGAAATTGCCGGTATCGGCCCCGGGCAATTCTGTGGCATGTTACTTGCGGATATGGGTGCACAAGTCATCCGACTGGAACGCAACGGCGATGCGCACAAAACAGTCGGGATTCCCGCTAAATACAACCTGATGAACCGCAGCAGGCCGTCCATCACGGTCGATCTGAAGAAAAAGGAAGGGGTCGATCTGGTTCTGCAGTTATGTGCGGGTGCCGATGCCCTGTTTGAGGGGTTTCGCCCGGGCGTTATGGAGCGTCTTGGTCTCGGTCCCGACGACTGTATCGCACAAAACAAGCGACTCGTTTATGGACGCATGACCGGTTGGGGTCAAAGCGGGCCATTGGCGGGCGCGGCCGGGCATGACGGCAATTACAGTGCGCTGGTCGGCGTCCTGTCGAGCATCGGTAAGAAGAACAAGCCACCCGCAATTCCCCTGAACCTCGTCGCTGATTTTGGCGGTGGTGGGGCATTTCTTGCGTTGGGCATGCTTGCAGCAATGCTCGAGGCAAGCAGATCCGGTGAGGGCCAGGTTGTTGATGCCGCGATGGTTGATGGTGCCGCATCAATGATGACGCTTATCTATGGTCTGTACGCGGCGGGAATATGGGAGGACGAAAGGGAAAGCAATATTCTGGATGGCGGCGCGCCTTTCTACCGGACGTATCGAACCAGCGACGGCAAATATCTCATCGTATGCGCCATAGAAAGTCAGTTTTTCCAGATGCTGCTGGACCTTCTCGACATTAATGATATTGCATTGCATGATCAGTATGACAAAAACAAATGGTCAGAACATATCGAACGCTTTGCCGGCTTGTTCGCGAGCAAAACCAGGGATGAGTGGTGTGCTTTGCTGGAAGGAACGGACGCCTGTTTCGCGCCGGTTCTGTCGCTCGCAGAGGCTCCGCAACATCCGCATATTGATTCGCGAAAAACATTCGTAACGGTTGATGGGGTTCTGCAGCCGGCACCCGCGCCGCGATTTTCGCGGACGCCATCGCAAATAAACTGCGCGCCTGCGGAGCCCGGTGAGCGGGCGGGGCTGGCGCTGAAAGACTGGGGATTTACAGCAGCAGAAATCGGTGAGTTGCTGTCTTCCGGAACAATAGGAAAGTGAACAGCCTGAGCTTCTGACTTCAGGAATTGGGGAGCAGCAATGCAAGTACCATTACTCGTCGACGATTTTCTTGCGCGCGCAGCGCAGCTCTATCCATCAAAAGTGGCCATCGTCGATGCGGATCTACGCATTACGTACGCGGAATTCCAGGACCGGGTAAACCAGCTATCACATGCATTGTTGAACCGTGGTCTCGGCAAGGGTGACCGCGTTTGCGTCCTCAGTCCGAATTCGCACTTTTTTCTCGAAAGCTTTTACGCAACCAGCCAGATAGGCATCATCCTCGTCCCGTTGAATTACCGACTGGTACCTGAGGACCACGATTTTATAATCAATCATGCGGGCGTCAAAGCTGTCATGGTCGATTATGAGTATGTGCAAGTGGTTGACGCGATCCGTGAAAAACTTTCATCCGTAGAACACTGGATTGTTGCCGCGGACAAGCAGGTGAGCTTCCCGGGATGGACCGATTGGAATGAAATGATCGCGGACATGCCCCTTGAGCGACCCGAATTGCCGGATCGGGATGAAAATGACCTGGTTTCCATCAATTACACGTCGGGGACAACAGCCAGACCGAAGGGGGTGATGCTCACTCATCGTAATGTTTACATCAATGCTTACAGCCTCATTGCCCATTTACGCGTTGCACACGACGATGTTGAGCTCTGGACATTGCCGATGTTTCATTGCAATGGATGGGGCGGCGTTTATGCGTTGACCGGCATGGGCGGGACACATGTTGTCTTGCGCACAATAGATGCAAAAACTATTTTCGAATTGATTGCCGCAGAAAAAGTTACATTCGCCTGCATGGCGCCAACAGTCTTGCGTGTGATACTGGACTATCCGCATAAGGACCAGCACGACATCAGTACCAAACCGCGGTTCGCCCTGGCAGGTGCGCCACCACCAGCGGCATTTATCGAACGCCTGGAGGAGGAGCTTGGCTGGCATTTCCTGCAAATCTACGGCCTGACAGAAACCGCGCCATTCCTGACCTCATCGCAGCCGGATTACGCTACTGACCGTCACGACTACGCGCGACGAGCACGTGCCGGGGTGCCTGGCCTGGGTGTTGAGCTGACGCTTCTCGACGATGATGGCAACGTTGTGCCAAAAGACGGTAAGTCCGTTGGTGAGGTATGCGCGCGATCCAATGTTGTCTTCAAGGGCTACTGGGAGCAACCGGAGGAAACGGACAGGGCCATAGTTGAGGGATATTTTCACTCCGGCGACCTCGCGGTCTGGGATGAACTGCACAACATCCATATCGTCGATCGAAAAAAAGACGTGATTATTTCTGGCGGCGAAAACATCAGTTCTCCCGAAATTGAAGATACCTTGTACCGGCATCCCGCTGTGCTCGAATGTGCAGTCATTGGTGTTCCGCACGAGAAATGGGGTGAAACGCCAAAAGCGCTACTCGTGTTACGGGAGGGCGCTGCAGCGACCGAAAAGGAGATTCTTGAGTATTGTCGGGACAACATGGCGCATTTTAAATGCCCGACTTCGGTTGAATTCCGGGCAGAACTGCCGCGTACCGCAACGGGCAAGTTACAAAAATTCAAACTGCGTGAGCCGTACTGGAAAGGGCACCGTCGGGTTGGCGGATAATGCGTAGTGTGAGGGGGCCCGCCGAGAAATCCGCGCCCGCAATCGCCGGCACGATTGGAAAGTCGCTGCCCGACTCCTAAATACCGGAATACTGAACTCGGGATCAGGCGCGCTGCGCGTGCGACTGATACCTTGCCCGCGCTTGGCAAGCAGCGTATAATCACTTGCTTGTTGGCAACAAGTATATGTTAACACTATATCTTGTTGTTTTTATTCGATAATAAATCCAAGAGTCTCCATAGTGTCCACTGATCCGATCCAGTCCCGTACTCAGGCAGAGCGTACTGCACTATCCGACAAAGCGATGCTGGATGCAGCTATTGAGCTGATCCTTGAACGCGGTACGGACAAGACCACCTTGCAAGCCATTGGTGAAAAAGCCGGTTACAGTCGCGGCCTGGCAACCTATCGATTTGGCTCGAAAGCCGGTTTGTTCGACGAACTCTGTAAATCTATTTCCCGACGCTGGCTGGATTACCTGGCCGAGGACGTTGGCGACAAAATCGGCATCGATGCCATGTGCGCGGCGCTCGATTCATTCTTTCAGTTTGTGTCGGACTCACCACAGGACG
>QNFK01000016.1 GCA_003645495.1 Gammaproteobacteria bacterium | reverse complement strand
TGACTGGCAGCAGCCTCGCAATCGAAATCAGCAAGGTCAACGACGGCACCCGCACCGAAACTCAGGACCAGGTCGCCGTCGAAGAACCGCTGGAAATTCAACTCAGCTCGGCAATCGCAGCGGGATCTGCAGCCAAATCCATATCGATCACCATGCGCACACCGGGCGATGATGGCGAGCTTGCGCTGGGTTTCCTGTTAACCGAGGGCATAATTCAGTCCGCAGACCAGGTTGCGTCGGTAACGCACACCGGCCTTGACGGTGAGGACGGCTTGCAGAACACGATACGCGTCGAACTGCAGGCGGATGTCGACGTCGCGCTGGATAAACTCGAAAGACACTTTTATACGACCTCAAGTTGCGGCGTTTGTGGCAAGGCGTCGCTGGAGGCACTGCACGTCAGCGGGCAGGAGTCGTTGGGGCAACACACAACGACCTTTCCACGAGACGTAATCATTGCGTTGCCGGATCGCGTACGCTTGCTACAACCATTATTTTCTGCCACTGGTGGACTGCATGCGGCCGCAATATTCACTGCGGATGGTGAAATCGTGATCGTTAAAGAGGACGTGGGGCGGCATAATGCGACGGACAAGGTGATCGGCGCATTGCTTACCTCCGGTCGGTTGCCAGGCAATCAATTCGGTCTGCTGGTTTCCGGACGTGCAAGTTTCGAATTGATGCAAAAGGCGCTGGTCGCGGGAATACCGTTTCTGGCTGCGGTAGGCGCACCATCGAGCCTTGCGGTTCGGACGGCACGAAAATTCGACATGACACTGGTCGGGTTTTTGCGCGATAGTACATTCAATATTTACGCAGGCGCTGCACGGATAGGCAATTAATAATGACAACAAAATACACGCCGACCATCGCGACAGAGATCATCCAGGAATATTCCGCCGCACCGGAAATGCTGGTGCAGATTCTGCACGCCTTCGTCGCGCGCTTTGCATATCTGTCAGATGAAGCAATAAGGCAAATTTCGCTTGAGCTGAATTTATCGCGCGCCGATGTGCATGGGGTGGTCAGTTTTTATCATGATTTCCGCACAGAGCCGCCGGGAGAGCACATTGTAAAAATCTGCGTGGCTGAATCCTGCCAGGCGATGGGCAGCAGGGAGCTCACAGCGCAGGTCGAGGAAAAACTTGGCATTAAAATCAAGGAAACGACTGATGATGGCCAGGTAACGCTCGAGCCCGTCTACTGCCTTGGCAACTGCGCCTGTTCACCTGCAATTATGATCGATGAAAAAGTCTATGGTCGGGTTGATGCCAGCAAGCTCGACGGCCTCATCGAAAAATGCGGAGGCTGAATAATCATGACTGAATCAGTAACCGTATTTATACAGTATGAGACAGCCGCCGTTTGGTTAGGCGCGAACGAAATCGCAGATAGAATCGCTGCCGCCGCCGAAAAGAACAACGTGAAAGTCAACATTGTTCGCAACGGGTCGTGGGGCATGAGCTGGCTCGAACCGCTTGTTGAAGTCGCTGTCGGCGACGATCGTATTGCATACGGTCCGGTCGACATTAATGACGTCGACAGCTTGTTTGCCACCAGCTTCCTGCAAGGAGGCGAGCATGATCTGAAGCTTGGACCGACAGCCGATATTGCGTATTTAAAAAATCAGGACCGTTGGACCTTTCGCCGCTGCGGCTTGATTGACCCGCTGTCGATCACCGAATTCCAGGCACATGGCGGTTTCGCGGGATTGAAAAAAGCGCTCGAATCCGGAACAGAGCACGTACTTGAGCAAGTGAAAACTTCCGGCTTGCGTGGTCGCGGTGGCGCAGGCTTCCCGACCGGCATCAAGTGGCAGACAGTTGCCAGCACAGACGCTGGGCAAAAATACATCACCTGCAACGCTGACGAAGGCGACAGTGGAACATTCTCAGATCGCATCCTTATGGAGAGCGACCCGCTGACGGTTATCGAAGGAATGATCATTGCGGGTTTCGCGGTTGGTGCAAGCAAAGGATATGTTTACCTGCGTTCCGAATATCCACTAACGCAGCAAATTTTCGGCAAAGCGCTCAAAGTTGCACGGGAAAGTGGCTGGCTGGGTGACAACATACAGGGCAGCGACTTCAGTTTTGACATTGATCTGCACATCGGTGCCGGTTCGTATGTGTGTGGCGAAGAAACGGCCATGCTCGAAAGCCTCGAAGGAAAAGCCGGCGTAATTCGCTTCAAACCACCGTTGCCGGCCATTGAAGGATTGTTTGGTAAGCCGACGGTGGTCAACAACGTGGTTACGCTTGGCTCAGTACCGGATATTGTCGCATTTGGCGGCAAAGCCTACGATGAATATGGCGTCGGTCGCTCAAAAGGCACGCTCGCTTTTCAACTCGCTGGCAACATCAAGCGCGGTGGCCTGGTTGAAAAAGCATTTGGTCTGACACTGCGGGAATTAATCGAAGACTGGGGCGGCGGAACCGCGAGTGGTCGCGACGTTCGTGCTGTGCAAATCGGCGGTCCCCTGGGTGCCTATTTTTCTGCAGATCAACTCGACACACCGATGGACTACGAAGCATTCGCAGCGGTTGGTGGCATGATTGGTCACGGCGGAATCGTGGTGTTTGACGACACCGTAGACATGGCGGAACAGGCGCGCTTTGCCATGGCGTTCTGTGCGATCGAGTCCTGTGGCAAGTGCACGCCCTGCCGTATTGGCTCGGTACGCGGCGTGGAAGTCATCGACCGTATCGTGGCAAATGATGATCGGGAGAAAAACATCAATTTACTCAATGACTTATGCGATACGATGATTGACGGTTCCTTGTGTGCAATGGGTGGAATGACGCCCTTTCCGGTGCAGAGCGCGCTAAAATACTTCCCGGAGGACTTCAATAAATGAATCCGACGACCGAACCTGATCTCGGCACGCCGGCCAGTCCGCTCGAAGAGACTGTAACCATCGAGATCGACGGCCTGCCCGCCACCGTAAAAGCCGGCAGCACGATCATGCGTGCCGCGCGCGAGTCCGGTGTGGACGTACCGAAACTCTGTGCCACCGACAGCATCAAGCCGTTCGGTTCGTGCCGCCTTTGCGTGGTCGAAATCGAGGGCCGCAAAGGTTATCCCGCCTCCTGCACAACGCCGGTCGAAGAAGGCATGAAAATCCGTACGCAGACGAATTCACTCGCCAGGCTGCGACGCAATGTCATGGAGCTGTACATCTCGGATCATCCGCTTGACTGCCTGACGTGCTCCGCCAATGGTGATTGCGAATTGCAGGACATGGCGGGGGCAGTAGGACTGAGGGAGGTCCGCTATGGTTTTGATGGCGAGAATCATCTCGATGCAGAAACTGACACGAGCAATCCGTATTTTTCCTTCGACCCGAGCAAATGCATTGTTTGCTCACGTTGCGTCCGCGCCTGCGACGAGGTTCAGGGGACCTTTGCATTAACGATTGAAGGCAGAGGATTCGATGCCAAGGTTTCTGCCGGCATTGGTGAAAACTTTCTCGATTCAGAATGCGTTTCGTGCGGCGCCTGTATACAGGCCTGCCCCACTGCAACGTTGATGGAAAAATCCATCATCGATAATGGCCAGCCGGATCACAGCGTTCTTACAACCTGTGCTTATTGCGGTGTCGGTTGTTCATTCAAGGCAGATATGAAAGGCGACCAGGTTGTGCGCATGACGCCGTACAAGGATGGCCAGGCTAACCAGGGACACAGTTGTGTCAAAGGACGCTTCGCCTGGGGTTACTCGACACACAAAGAACGTGTTCTTGCCCCAATGATCCGTGAATCGGTGGATGACCCGTGGCGCGAAGTGAGCTGGGATGAAGCTATCGACTATACGGCGAAGCGCTTCAAGGAAATTCAGGAGAAATACGGGCGCAAATCGATTGGCGGAATCACCTCATCCCGTTGCACCAACGAAGAAGTCTATGTCGTGCAAAAACTCGTGCGCGCTGCGTTTGGCAATAATAACGTGGATACCTGTGCCCGCGTTTGCCATTCACCGACCGGCTATGGACTAAATAAAACACTTGGCACATCGGCTGGAACGCAGCCGTTTGAAAGCGTGATGGATGCTGACGTCATCGTGATTATCGGCGCCAACCCAACTGCGGGGCACCCGGTTTTTGCATCGCAGATGAAACGCAGATTACGCCAGGGTGCAAAGCTGATCGTAATCGACCCGCGCAAGATTGACATGGTGCGCACACCACATATCGAGGCTGACTATCACCTGCCGCTTTTGCCGGGCACCAATGTTCCCGTCATCAATGCGTTCGCGCATGTGATTGTCAGCGAAGGTCTCTGCGACGAGGAATACGTCAGCGAACGTTGTGACCAGGACTCTTTCGCAGCATGGAAAGAATGCGTGCTGAAACCGGAAAACGCGCCTGAATCAGTTACGGAAAATTCGGGTGTACCTGCCGAAGACATCCGCAATGCGGCAAGGATGTATGCCGCGGCAGACCGCGGAGCAATTTACTACGGACTGGGCGTCACCGAACACAGCCAGGGATCGACCATGGTAATGGGTATGGCCAACCTGGCCATGGCCACCGGCAATATTGGTTTTTCGGGTTGCGGCGTCAATCCGCTGCGCGGCCAGAACAACGTGCAGGGCTCGTGTGACATGGGCTCATTTCCGCACGAACTTCCTGGCTATCGCCCGGTTCAGGACGACGCAATTCGTGGCACTTTCGAGAAAAACTGGGGCGTCGAAATCGACCCCGAACCAGGATATCGCATACCGAACATGTTCGATGCCGCGATCGCCGGAGAATACAAAGGCATGTATATCCAGGGCGAGGACATCGCGCAGTCAGATCCCAACACGCAGCATGTTGAGGCTGCGCTTGGCAGCATGGAGTGCATTGTTGTTCAGGACCTGTTCCTCAATGAGACTGCCAAGTTCGCACACGTCTTCCTGCCCGGCACATCGTTTCTCGAAAAGGACGGCACTTTCATCAATGCGGAAAGACGTATTAATCGCGTCCGGCCTGTGATGAAACCGCGCCAGGGCATGGCCGAGTGGCAAATCACACAAAACCTGGCCCGCGCACTGGGTTATCCGATGAACTACACGAAAGAAGCCGAGATCATGGATGAGATCGCAACGCTGACACCGACTTTCAGCGGCGTGTCCTTCGAATTTCTCGATCGGGTTGGCAGCGTGCAATGGCCCTGCAATGACGATGCACCGATGGGCACACCAATTATGCACGTCGGCCGCTTCGTTCGTGACAAGGGACTTTTCATCGAAACCGACTATGTGCCGACTGAGGAACGGACCAACCGCAAATTCCCCTTGCTGTTGACGACCGGACGCACGTTGACGCAATACAATGTCGGCGCGCAGACCCGCCGCACGCCGAATGTAGTCTGGTACAAGGAAGACCTGCTGGAAATTCATCCACACGATGCCGAGTTGCGTGGCGTCAATGAAGGAGACCGGGTCTCACTCGCAAGCCGCAAAGGCGATATCACGTTAACCGCAATCATTACCGAGCGGGTACAGCCCGGTGTTGTCTACACGACCTTCCATGACCCCGAGACCGGTGCCAACGTCGTGACAACAGAACACAGCGACTGGGCAACCAGTTGCCCGGAATATAAAGTCACTGCCGTTCAGGTAGCACCCGCTGTGCATCGCTCGAAATGGCAACACCAGTTTGACGAGCGCGCCAGCAAACAGGGTAAGATTCTCGAGACTTCGTAAGCTTGGAATCGCCCGTGCCGATTGACAGACGATCACGAGAATTCGCTAAGCGTATCTATCGTACGGCGGGCGAATTGTCATACCTTCGGCTGATCATCCTCATGAAACAACCATTTCTCAACTGGCTCTTTCAGAATTTTGTTGAAAATCACGGCCATCAGCACGAAAACAGCAACCCCCCATGGTGGTGAAATCTGAATAATGTAGACGGGCCACATGAATGCCTTAATCGTGTTCACGAATGACTCGCCGAGGTAGCGAAACAACATTTCCAGCAATTGCTCACCGAAGAAATCGGCGATACCGGTTGCCTCGGCGATGTCCTCGACAAACATCGTTATTTCGAGCCAGATAAAAGTCAGTACAAATCCGCAGGCGTAATATCCGCCGCCTCTTGCGTCCCAGATAGTACGGACAGAACGTCGTATGACCTGCAAAAGCGCACCAGGAAATGCCCGTGGCTCCTTTGCCAGCAACTGACCCAGGCTTTTGAATTCCCGGCCCCGGTTCGCCATGCGCGTGAAAAATGACGGTTTCTTCGGTTTTGATTTCTTGTCCGACATTACGTTTTATCGGTGTTTTTATTAGACCCGGAACAGTGTGCTCCGGTTGGGAAATGGTTTCAAATTAATCGTGGGAGCGGCATCCTGCCACGATTGACGTCAATCGCGGCAGGATGCCGCTCCCACGAAATATCTCAGATTTTGGATTACCTATTTTCTCTCGACCTTCGTGATTTTCGTACCCTCAAGGGTCAGGTTGTACATCAATCCCTTGGAACCGAAAATGAAGCCAACCACAGGATCCTTGATGTTGGCTGAGTCGATCGACTTGCCGGCACCGAGATCGATCAGCGCGACTGATCCATCGACACCCACTTTCCAGCCAGAGCTGTTGACGAATTTATCAAGCGACTCCTTGGTCATGAATGCGATAACGATGGATTTAGCCTGTGCGCCAAGTTGCAGGCCAAACGACCCTGCCGAGGTACGGTAATACCCTGCCGTCTTGCCGTTAACACGCAGCGCACCGTCCCCTGTTTCCCCACCTATCCCAATGCCAAGCTTAATCACACGGGGAAATACCAGGTAGCCTGCCGCCTGCCCAAGAAATACCTCAGACCCGTCCACTTCTTTTCCAAAGTTGACGATTGCGTCGTCCACCTTGGCATCCACAACCGCTGCAGAATCGACGGCCAGTGCCGTCACCGGGATAACGAATACAGCCAATAAAATAGCGCTAAGTAATGATTTGCTTAATTTCCTCATGACCCTGGATTCCTGTTACGAATTAAAATGATCGTTTAATAATAGCCCAGACCTTGGGCACGTTAATAGATGTCGCAGTATGCGGACAGCATACTGAAGGGGGGCTGAACATCGGCCTTTATGCACGGTCCTCAACATAATCACTGGTCGCTGTTTCCAGCGACTCTTTTCCTGCCTGTATAAAGGCATTCATCATGCTCCTGATACTGCCAGCCAGTTCGACCGCCCGGTCGTCCTGATAGCTCAATGTTTTTTCGTCCATATAATTACGCTGGGATAACTCGAGTTGAACTGCATGGATGCCGCCACCGGGATCGCCATACTGCCGGGTGATGAATCCGCCGCGGAAACGCTCATTGAGGACCACAGAGTAGTCCGACTCGTTTGCTGTGTGCATTAGTGAGGTAACAATCCCCTCGCCGCAGCTTGCGCCATCGTTGCTGCCAAAATTGAGGTCGGGCAGCACACCCTTGAAAAGCTTGGGTACTTCGCCAGCGATTGAGTGTGCGTCCCACAGCAGTGCATAGCCATGTTTTTGCCGCAGCTTCACCAGCGTCGTTGCTATGCGTTCGTGATAAGGCCTCCAGTACGCACTGACCCGTTGCTGCCGCTCCTGGGAAGAAACTGTCTCGCCGGAATTGTAAATATCTTTGCCGTCAAACGTTTTTTCCGGAAATAAGCCGGTCGATACCTGGTCCTCATAAAGTGCCGAGTCGTCGGTACCGCGGTTGAGGTCAACAACGTACCGCGAATAATTCGCAGCAATAACACTGGCGCCAAGGTCATTGGCGAAATCATAGAGTTTTCGTACGTGCCAGTCCGTATCCGGCAATGCGCGCCCCGCTTGCGTCATTCGATCCGTTTGTCCGGGCGCCAGGTGGCGGCCATCGTGCGGGATACTGACCAGGAGCGGCGATTCACCGTCACTGAAGGTAAAAACATCTGTCATTCGTTAAAGCTCGGCAGAATCGTCTGGTTATGCGCACAGAATTGACCAGCGTTAATCATTTGCGAAACGCTGTCAATATCCGTTTTCAATGATCGGTCCTCTTCGTATGGTGGTGACACCTCGCGGATTTTCGCGACTACGCTCTCAAGTGCTGCCGAGCTTTGCTGCGGATGGTGGAATTCAATACCCTGTGTAGCGGCCAATAGCTCAATAGCCACGATGAACGCCACATTATCAAGCATCGTATGCAGGCGATTGGCGGCAAATGTCGCCATGCTTACATGATCTTCCTGGTTTGCCGATGTCGGAATACTGTCGACACTCGCCGGATGTGCCAGCGCCTTGTTCTCCGAGGCAAGCGCTGCAGCCGTAACCTGCACCATCATAAATCCCGAGTTAAGACCGCCCTCGTTTACCAGGAACGCTGGCAACCCGCTCAGATTCGTATCGATCAGCAACGCAATGCGCCGCTCTGACAGCGAACCGATCTCGGCGATAGAGAGCGCGAGATAGTCGGCCGCAAACGCGACCGGTTCAGCATGAAAATTACCACCGGACAGAATCGCGTCCGTTTCTGCAAAAACCAGCGGATTATCGGTAACGGCGCTGGCTTCTGTGTGCAGGACATCGCAAACGTGCCGTAATACGTCCAGGCAGGCACCGATGACTTGTGGCTGGCAGCGAATTGAATACGGGTCCTGCACCCGCTTGCAATCGACATGTGAGGCACGAATATCGCTGCCATCCAGAAGGGCTCTGAGTTGCGCTGCGACGGCAATCTGACCGGCATGTCCACGCACCTGCTGCACGCGATCGTCGAAGGGTGTGTCCGAACCTTTAATGGCATCAGCAGACATGGCGCCTGCCGTCACCGCAGCTGCCAGGACATGCTCGGCACGAAATGCGGCAGCGAGTGCCAGTGCCGTCGATACCTGCGTGCCGTTGAGCAGCGCAAGGCCTTCCTTCGGCGCAAGCGTGATCGGTTCCAGCCCGGCACTGATGAGAGCCTGTTCGGCCGGAAGTTCCTGCCCGTTTATCCGTACACTACCGATACCTATTAGAACCCTTGCCAGGTGCGCCAGCGGGGCCAGATCGCCGGAAGCCCCAACCGAGCCCTTGGACGGAATGGCCGGATAGATATCGTTATTTATCAGCGCACAGATAGCGTCTATCAGTTCTGGCCGCACTCCGGAGTGGCCGCGCGCCAGCGCTTTGACTTTCATGATCATGACCAGGCGGACTACGTCATCGGACAGCAACGGACCTACACCAACAGCGTGTGAGCGAATCAGGTTCTTTTGCAGATGCTCGAGTTCGTCATCGCTGATGCGAACCTGCGCCAACTGGCCAAAGCCAGTGTTAACACCGTAAACCTGCTCGCCACTTGCGAGTACCGCCGCAACTTTTTCCTGCGCCGCCCGCACCCGTGCCAGGGCGGAATCGCCTAGCGTTACCCGAACCGGTCCTTCCCAGGTTTTGCGTAATTCGCCGAGGGACAACGGCTGATCATTGATCTTGAGCGTTGTCTTCATTCGCCAGTCTCCGCGGAGTTGATCATCGGCAAGTCGAGGTGATTTTCGCGCGCACAATCGATCGCCTCCTGGTAGCCGGCGTCCGCGTGCCGCATGACACCACTGGCGGGATCGTTCCACAGCACACGGGCAATCCGCGCATCCGCTTCCTTGCTACCGTCGCAGACGATTACCAACCCGGCATGTTGCGCGTAGCCCATGCCGACACCGCCGCCGTGATGAATGGACACCCAGGTCGCGCCACTGGCCGTACTCAAAAGTGCGTTTAACAACGGCCAGTCGGAGACTGCGTCCGAACCGTCCAGCATGGATTCTGTTTCACGGTTCGGGCTTGCCACAGAGCCACTGTCCAGATGATCCCTGCCAATCACAACCGGCGCTTTCAATTCACCACTGCGCACCATTTCATTGAACGCAAGGCCGAGGCGATCGCGTTCCCCGAGTCCTACCCAGCAGATTCGCGCCGGCCAGCCCTGGAACTGGATTCGTTCACGCGCGGTATCCAGCCAGTTGTGCAAATGGGCGTCATCGGGAATGAGTTCTTTAACCTTTTGATCCGTCTTGTAAATGTCTTCGGGGTCACCGGAGAGTGCAACCCAGCGAAACGGACCGACACCGCGGCAAAAAAGCGGTCGCACATAGGCAGGCACAAAACCGGGAAAGTCGAACGCGTCTTTGACGCCTTTGTTGAATGCTTCCTGACGAATGTTATTGCCGTAGTCGAAAGTCGGCACACCGGCGTTGTGGAACTCGAGCATCGCCCTGACATGCACTGCCATCGATGTCTTTGCCGCAGCAGCGACAGCATCCGGATCGGATATGCGTTTTTCGTGCCACTCCTCAACCGTCCATCCACCCGGCAGGTAACCGTTGGCCGGATCATGTGCTGAGGTCTGATCAGTTACGGCATCAGGTCGGATACCGCGTTTGAGCAACTCCGGCAAAATGTCCACGGCATTACCCAGCAGGCCCACGGACACCGGTTCCTTGCTGGCAACTGACGCATCGATAATCGCCAGCGCTTCATCCAGTGTATCGGCGCGCTTGTCGATGTAACCAGTCTCCAGGCGTTTCTCGATCCGGTCAGCCTCGCATTCAACAGCCAGCATCGACGCGCCTGCCATAGTTGCCGCCAATGGCTGCGCACCGCCCATTCCACCGAGCCCCGCCGTCAAGATCCACTTGCCGGCCAAATCGCCGTCATAGTGCTGCCGGCCCATTTCGACAAATGTTTCGTAGGTGCCCTGCACGATGCCCTGACTGCCGATATAGATCCAGGAGCCCGCGGTCATCTGGCCGAACATCATCAGGCCCTTGCGATCGAGCTCGCGGAAATGCTCCCAGTTGGCCCAGGCCGGAACCAGGTTTGAATTAGCGATCAACACTCGCGGCGCGTTTTCATGTGTCCTGAAAACACCAACCGGCTTGCCGGACTGGATGAGCAGGGTTTCATCGTTTTCCAGCTCGCGAAGTTTCGCGATGATGGCGTCGAAACACTCCCAGTTTCTTGCCGCCTTGCCGATGCCGCCATACACAACCAGGTCTTCCGGTCGTTCGGCGACCTCAGGGTCAAGGTTGTTCATGAGCATGCGTAACGGTGCTTCTGTCAACCAGCTCTTGGCCGTCAATTTTGTGCCAGTCGGCGCCTTGATCGTGCGCGCGTTTTTATTAGTCATTCGTTGTGGCTCCGCTAAGTCGGCGCTTAACCTGCGCCTCAGTTCCCGGTGGTACGTAGTGGCCGGACAATTCGAAACGACTGCCCGGGTGGTAGAGATTTGCAAAACTGACCGGGCGACCATGCGCCCACGTTCGACGTGTGACGACGAGGCACGGCTCTTGCGCGCCCATCTCAAGATGTTGGCTGATTTTTTCTGTTGGCATTTCAGCACGCACGATGTGTTCCGCCTCTTGCAGTGGTGAAATCGAGCTCAGATAGGCGCTCGGTGTCACTACGGCAAAGTCCTGCTCAAGAACATGCGGCGCGAACTCCGCTAAAACAAAGCGGTCTTCGATTTGAATCGGTATGCCGCTCTCAAGATGAATAAGCTTGATATGAAAAACGTCCGCACCAGCTTCTATGTCCAGGGCCGTCGCAATATTCGAATCTGCCGACATGCGTTTTTGCTGCAACACGCTTGAGGAGTGCACGTGTCCACGCAGCTCCACTTCGTCAGCAATATTTCGCACCTCGAGGACGTGCGAGACCGCCTTGAAGTCCGCAACGAAGGTGCCAACACCAGCAACACGCTCCACGTAGCCCTCATCATTGAGTTCTCTTAATGCACGATTTGCCGTCATTCGCGACACGCCGGTTGCGTCGACCAGCTCGTTTTCCGACGGCACCCGATCGCTGGGCTGCAGTTCACCACTCGATATCTGCCCGATGATCAGCTCCTTTAGCTGCCGGTAGCGTGGTATGGCCTGTGCGCTCACGACGCGCCTCCGTCGAACTCAAGTTCGGTTGCTACGGCTGCATATGCTTGTCGCGCCTCCTGCTCTTTTATGTGCCGGCCATCCACAACCTGCCACCTGCCATGCACCATGACCCTGTCGATCGGCAGGGTGAATCCGGAGAACACCAACGCGTCGAGCAGTGAACGGGTCGTGTGCCCCACCAGCATCGGGCTGTCGTCATCCAGTACTACCAGGTCCGCAACAGCATCCGTTTGAATGTGTCCACCGGGTTCGCCGCCGGCCAGTGCGCCACCATCAAGCGCCATTTCGAACAGGCTGCGCCCTGTTTGTTGCCGTCGGATTGCCGCAATGTTTCTGCTTTGTGATATCAGGCGCTGCCCATACTCAAGCCAGCGCAGTTCCTCGAACGGATTGATCGAAACGTGACTGTCGGAACCGATGGCAATTCGGCCGCCTTTTTCCAGATAGTTCTGCAACGGGAAGAGACCATCGCCGAGGTTGGCTTCCGTACTCGGGCACAAACAAACCACCGCGCCGGAATCGGTAATCGACTGAATTTCCCGCTCATCGATATGCGTGGCATGTACCAGGCACCAGTTTTCGTTGACGTCATGGTTGTCGTACAACCATTCAATCGGTCGCGCGTTGTGTGCATCGAGACACTGATCCACTTCCCGTTGCTGTTCTGCGATGTGGATGTGCATTGGCACCGAGTCGGCTTTCGCAACAGCGGCTATCTTGCTGAGCGACTCGGCGGTCACCGCACGCAGGCTGTGCGCGCCAATCCCAACCCGAAATCCATCGCCATCTGATTTTTGCGCCTGGCTGCCGGCTGACTCGTAGTGCGCGATGAACTCATCCACTGTTCGTGCAAATCGTTCTTGCTGCGCAGTTCGCAGCGCCTCATCCAAGCCGGCTCTTTCGTAGAGAACCGGAACGAATGTGAGCCGGATGCCGCTTTCCCTGGCCGCGGCAACAATCGCCGCGAACATGGCGTCCGCTGCGCCTTTGTCACCGGGTTCATTGTGCAGGTAGTGAAACTCCGCCACAGCGGTATATCC
>QNFK01000015.1 GCA_003645495.1 Gammaproteobacteria bacterium | reverse complement strand
CGTGGTCAACGGCAGCAAAAGACCCGCAATCACAAATAACTTCAATTTATTCAAACCGATTCTCTACCGAGCCTGCGCGCCCTTGATAGCGCCTTCGATCAGATTCAATGCTGCCTGCCGGCTTACGCCGTCAGGATCCAGGTTGAATGAAGGTGTGGACGCAATGCCGAGAGCAACCGTCTTCGGATTCTCGAACATTAATGTCATTGCTGCGGCCAAATCCTTGCTGCTCGGCCCATCAGCTACCGTCAGGTTGTGTCCGGGCACCTCCGCCGGATCAAGAACATCCATATCGATGTGCACGTAAACAACATCAACCCTGTCAGCCAGATCATCCATCTGTTTTTTCAAATTGGCGGAAAGCTCACGAACATCCTGTACAGAAAATTGCTGGACTTCGTATTCCTTAAATCGATCGGCCTCGAGTGGATCCAGGTCGCGTACGCCGCCCCAAACGATATCGCTCATTGGCAAGGGCTCTTCAAGTCCGGTGGTCTTGCGAACATTGTGCAGCGCATGCCCCGCGGCAATTGCTACAGGCATACCACCGAGCATGCCGGATAGGGTGGTTTCCGGAATATTGAAATCCCCGTGTGCGTCAATAAAGACGAGTCCAACGCGCCGTGCATTGCCATCGGAATCGTATTTGAGACCTGAAAGCATGCCGAGCAAGTCGTTACAGTTCGCTTCAAGACCAATCGTGATCAGATCGTCCTGTAATCCTTCACGAACAACATCGGCAAAGTTCGCATTCGCCAGTGCCATGCGATTCCACTCGCCATACTGGCGTTCCTGTTCCGCGTTCAGTCGAATGTCCTGAATGGGTCGAATCAGTTCGCCACCCCACTCGCTAATCAGCCGTTCAAGACCTGCAGCGTGGATATAGTCGGGATTGGTCGACAATTCCGGCGAATTGCGTGCGCCGCTGTACGGGTTTTTGATGACGTCGACTTTTACCGCTGCATGCGCTGCAAGCGGCAAGCTGGCGCTCAATATGGCGGCCAGAAACAATTGATTAATTTTCACTATCAAATCCTCTGCAAATCTTTCGAAGATATTACCGGCCCTACTCGCCGTCCGGTTTCGTCAGTTGTGGATAGTCGATACCCAGCTGTTCAAGATACGTATCGTATTTGTCGGGGTCGTAGTAAAATTCCCTCTGTCGTTCACGAAACTGCGCCATTATCGCAGCGTTCTTCTCGATCGCCGGCATATCCTCGTCAGTAATAAACGGTGTGTATGTGCTGTCGACCGTCTGCACTTCACGGAAATATTTCCAGGCATCGTCAAGCAATGCTTCATTCTGGATCAGGTCCATCATCGTCGCGGCCAGAACCTTCGCACCGTTTGTCGAGCCTTTGTGTGCAATAGGGGTTGCCATCGCCATGCTGCTCGACCAATGATGAAACTGCAGGCCATCGACGTTCGCTGGGAAGCCAAGGGTTACGGTTGGCACATTCCATGACACGTCGCCGATATCATCTGAACCGCCCGACACAGGGTCCTCAGTAGGTTCTGCAATACCTTCGATCTCTGTTGGCAGGCCAGTGATTTCGTCGGCGTTCATTAATTCCTGCAGAGCCCGCGCATAGGTCTGATCATCTTCAGACCATTCCGGCAATCCGACCGCCTGCATGTTATCGCCCATTGCGAGTGCTATGGGTTTGTTGAAATGACGAGGATAGGCAGTACCGACGATACGGCGTGAAACTGTCGTGCCGGTCATCATCGCTGCGCCTTCAGCAATTTGTTGCAATGAGTCAAAGTGCTCCTGAATTCCTTCCGCGGTAATCTCGCGGATGAAGTACCAGACGGTCGCTGTGGACGGCACAACATTAGGCTGATCACCGCCATCGACGATGACGTAGTGTGAGCGCTGCAAAGGATGCAGATGTTCGCGCTTGTAGTTCCAGCCGACATTCATTAATTCAACCGCGTCCAGAGCACTACGACCTTTCCACGGATCGCCGGCGCCGTGCGCTGCAATGCCATCAAAAGTATATTCCACCGAAACCAGGCCGGTGCCACGTGGCAAACCCCAGCTGACATCCAGGTTATCGGATACATGCGTGAACAGGACAGCATCTACACCTTCGAATCGCCCGTCTCTCGTAAACCAGGCCTTGGTCGCAACCAGCTCTTCGGCTATACCTGGCCAGAGCACGATCGTACCCGGCAGGTTTTCCCGCTCCATGATTTCTTTAACCGCCAGTGCCGCGGTAATGTTCACCGCCTGCCCGGAGTTATGTCCCTCGCCGTGACCCGGTGCACCCTCGATCATCGGCTGGCGATAGGCGACGCCCGGCATCTGCGAAGATTTCGGAATGCCATCGACATCCGAACCGAGCGCGATAACCGGCTTGCCGCTTCCCCAACTCGCCCACCACGCGCTGGGTATACCCGAGACGCCGCGTTCTACGGTGAAGCCGTTTTCCTCGAGGAGCTCGGTTACATAGCGCTGCGTTTCAAATTCCTGAAAGCCCAGCTCCGAAAACGAAAACAGGCTGTCGACAATTTCCTGAGTCAGCTTTTGCTTGTCACCGACTATCTGAACGGCTTCAGCTTTAAGGCCTGTCAACTCGGGCGGCGGGCCCTCGACATCGATGGCCTCGTCCTGGGCGAATGCCCATGCGCTGGCAAACAAGATGACAGAAGAAACGAATAGTGGAAAACGCTGCATAATCTCCCCCTCGAAGATGGTTAGCGAGTCTTATTGGAATCCGGACATGATACCGCAGCTACTGGCCGATTGGTTCGACGTATGCGAACTTGTAATGACAGGCGAAACCACCTGTGCGGATGCGAGCAGCCCTGGTTTGAGTTAGGCTCAAAGAAAAGGGTCCCGGGGGGGGGCAGCATGAAAGTACTCAGAAATTCGCTGGTCCTGTTCTATCTGCTGGCGCCCACTTTCTTGCCGGCCGCGGAGAGTGGCGAGCAACTCTTCGGTGCACATTGTTCGCGCTGCCACACAACTGCCGAGATCGAGAAACGCGTTCGCAACGACTGGGCCGGACGAACTGCGAACCTGTTGTTTGAGCGGACCAGGTCCACGATGCCGGGTGAGGCGCCTGGGTCGTTGGCGGATTCTGACTACCTCACATTACTCGAATACATGTTTGCAGTTGCCGGTGTACAGCGAGCGGGCGAGGCGTTGACGATTGGCTCGCTTGACAGATTCGTCGTGCAGCTGAGATCAGCCTCTGCATCGCAACCAGAAGAAATTCCCTGGAGCACTACACATGGTGAGCTGAACGCAAATCGTTATTCGCCCGCTGACCAGATCACTGCGGATAACGCAAATCAATTGGAAATCGCCTGGCGCTGGAAGGCTGGCAATATCGGCCCGCTAGCGGAAATTCGCAACGTATCAAATCCGATTATGCGTCATGGCCAGTTGTTCCTCGGTGCCGGGACAACACGCAACATTGTTTCGTTGGACGCGCAGACGGGGCAATTGCTCTGGTTATGGCGACCCGATGAAGGTGAGCGATTCCAGCAAGCTGCGCGCAAGAGTTCTGGCATGGGCGTTGGCTACTGGGAAGGCGAAGACGGTCGACGACGTGTTATCACGGTTACGCCGGGGTATTTTCTCGTTTCCCTGAATGCTGCAACCGGATTGCCGGATCCTGAATTTGGTGCGGGCGGCTGGGTCGACCTGACGCAGGGATTGCGCCGGGCTGGCAGCCGGAAACTCGATATTGGTCTGAATGCGCCGCCGCTGATAGTTGGTGATGTCATTGTTGTCGGTTCCGCACATGCGGTCAGTTTCCGACCACCGTCAATGAGAAATGTTAAGGGAGACGTGCGCGGGTTTGACGCGCGTACTGGTGAATTGCTGTGGACGTTCCATACCATTCCTGAATCTGACGAAGCTGGCTACGAAACCTGGCATGACGACTCAGCCCGGTACACGGGAAACGCCAGCGTGTGGGCGCCGTTGTCTGCAGATGAAAAACTCGGGCTCGTTTATTTGCCAATCGAATCCGCGACGGGCGATCGATATGGCGGTGACCGCCATGGTGAGAATCTGTACGCGAACAGCCTGGTCGCGCTCGATGTCAGGACCGGCAAGAAACGCTGGCACTATCAACTCATTCATCACGATATCTGGGACTGGGATACGCCAACCGCCCCGGTGTTGACGGATTTGCCCGATGGTCGTCAATTGGTTGTGCAACCAACCAAACAGGCTTTTGCTTACGTCTTCGATCGGCAGACGGGTGAGCCGGTCTGGCCAATCATAGAACGCCCGGTCCCGCAAACGGATGTGCCTGGCGAATGGACGTCGCCGACCCAACCGATCCCGACAAAACCCGCGCCATTCGACCAGCAAGGCATATTGCAGGACGACTTGATTGACTACACACCGGAAATTCGCAGAGCGGTCGATGCTTTGACTTCTAATATGCGGCTCGGGCCCCTGTTCACACCACCCTCGCTGGCGAATGCCGACGATGGGACCGTCGGAACATTAAGTGCGCCGTATTCGACTGGTGGAGCGAATTTTGAAGGCAGCGGATACGATCCGGAAAGCGGCGTCATCTTCATACCCTCACAATCCCGGACTAATTTGCTGGCCCTCGAACATGTACCTGAAGAATCGGATATTCGTTATATCGCCGGTGCCAGTAACCAGCTGCGGATAATGGATTTACCCATTATCAAACCGCCCTGGGGCCGAATCACTGCGATCGACCTGCTAACCGGTGATCACCTGTGGTCGATTGCCAATGGTGATACTCCGGAAGAGGTCCTCAACAATCCGGCCTTGCGGGGCGTAGATCTGCCGCGTACCGGCAAGCAAACCCGAGCTGGAATTGTCGTCACCAAGACCCTGCTGTTTGCCGGCGAGGGATTCGGTGGAGATCCTGTTTTTCGGGCACACGACAAAAAGACTGGCGAAATCATCGCGGAAATCGCTATTCCGGCGACACAGAGCAGTCCGCCAAGTACCTATATGGTGAATGGCCGGCAATACATCGTCATGACGGTCGCCGATGGCAAGTCGCCGGCGGAACTCATCGCGCTGTCATTGCCAAGGTCCATTGAATAAGAACATAAAGTTGGAGGAAGCATCATGAAAGTCACAATACGGATAATCTCAGTCGTGCTCGGATTTGCTGCTGTCGCCACCAATCCTTGCTTTGCGCAGGACCTTGACGACGTGGAAATCAAAGTGCATCCGGTCTCCGGTAATGTGAGCTACCTTGAAGGCAGTGGTGGAAATATCGGCCTTTTTGTTGGCGAAGACGGCGTCTTTCTGATCGATGATCAATATGCGCTTTTGACTGAAAGAATCGTGGCCGCAATTCGTACTGTATCCAACGAACCAATTCGCTTTCTCATCAACACGCACATGCATCCGGACCACGTTGGTGGCAATGAGAATTTTGGCAAGATGGGTACGCTGATATTCGGGCATGATAATGTGCGCAGCCAGATGGCGATCGCGGGATATGAACAGGAGCCGCCGTTGGTCACTTTCAGCAAGGATATGTCATTTCATATCAATGGCGAGAGAGTGCATGTCTTCAAGACGCCGGATGCGCACACCAATGGTGATGTGTACGTGCATTTTGAGGGATCAAATGTTGTGCATACCGGTGATGTTTACCGAACGACGTCGTATCCTTACATCGATACTGCAAATGGCGGCAGTTTTCTCGGCACGATCAGGGCCTATGACATTCTGATCAATATGTCCGACGCGGATACGAAAATCGTCCCCGGGCATGGCGTTACGTCGAACGTTGCAGAGGTCAGGGCGTTTCGCGACATGCTGCTGGTGATTAAGGATCGGATTCGCGCGGCAGTCGATGAGGGAATGACGCTGGAGCAGATACAGCGCGCGGGTCTCACAGCAGAATATGATGAGCGCTGGGATAGTGGTCGCAGGATTGGTGGTGCGGACGCAATGATTGAATCGGCCTACGCAGACATGGCTCAGTAGAATTCACTGCTGGGTATACTGTTTATTCCTGAGTTACAGGAGTCTTACGTGAATCTGAATCTCACTCCGGCAGGTCGGACCTGCTCGAGCGCAACCCGCACTAAATCCGTTTGGCCGGCGTTCGTGGCCTGTTTATGTTCCACAGCAGTGTTTGCGCAATCGGATTACAGTGAGGAAACATTAGCGGTCAAACGGCGGTTTTCCGGAATTGAAGATACTGCGTTGGCAGAACCGTTCGTTGGAGTTGCCACGGAATCAGGCAAGCAAGCTGACTTGTTCCCTATCCGTGCCACGGGTGTGTCAACGAAACCTATTGTTGAATCCGCGTTGGCCTTCCTCTCTACGCTGACTCAGGCACAGAAAATCAAAACCCAGTTTGCTGTGGACGATCCGGAGTGGCGCAAGTGGTCGAATGTCGATAATGGAATTTATGTTCGGCAAGGAATCAGTTTCGAAGAAATGGCGGATAGCCAGAAAACGGCGGCCTGGAATTTGCTGCAGGCGTCGCTTAGCGCTGATGGTCTTCGTCTCAGCCGGAACATAATGAAAACGGATCAGACATTAAAAGAACTTAATAATGATGATCTGAGCTATGGAGAGGATAAATATTTCATAACGATGATGGGGATACCGTCAGAGAGTCAACCATGGGGCTGGCAGCTTGACGGGCATCACCTGGTTATCAATTACTTCGTTCTGGGTGATCAGGTCGTCGTGACGCCAATGTTTCTGGGTGCGGAACCTGCCGTGGCAAAGTCCGGAAAATACATTGGCAACGCAGTATTGCAGGAAGAACAGAATCAGGGATTGAGATTTATTCAGTCACTGGATGATGAGCAGCAAAGTGTTGCCATTTTACAAAGCAAGAAATCTTCCGTTGATATCAATGCCGAAGCTTGGAAAGACAATCTTGTTCTGAGCTATGAGGGTATCGCTGCGTCGAAATTATCTTCCGGGCAAAAGGATCAACTGGTCGGCCTGATCGAATTATTTGTTCGCAATATTCGTGACGAGCATGCGCGGGTACGTATGGAAGAAGTGGTCGAGCACCTGGACGACACATACTTTGCATGGGTCGGCGATATTGCCGACGATGCCGTATTCTATTTTCGTGTTCACAGCCCCGTTATTCTAATTGAGTTCGACCACCAGAGGCCGGTCGGAAATGTTGGGCTTGCTCGTGGTGTCCCGACCCGACAGCATGTACACGTGGTCGTAAGGACGCCGAACGGTAATGACTATGGCAAGGACCTGCTACGCCAACACCTTGAAGCACATCCACACTGACAGCAAATGAGCCCGGTTTTCCGGAGAAATGCGATGCGACGACTTTTTTTAGCCAGTGCCCTGGGCGTGACGCTTGCAGCAGCTGGTATCAGCCAGGGGACCGCGAGCGCGGCAGGTCCGGCAGAGGTGATTGTGTTGTCTACGCTGCACCAACTGCATGCACAAACTGATGGTTACTCTTTTGCTGATTTATCTGATGTTATTGAGCAACTTCATCCGGACATCCTCGCCGTTGAACTGACAGCGGTAGATCTCAAGAGCCGCCGCGAGCAGTCCACAAAGCAGGAGTATCAGCGTGCGGTATTTCCGTTGCTGGACAAACACAATTATGAAGTGGTGCCTCTTGAACCACCGCAACCGTTGTACGATGAGCTTGTTAGCCTCTTTCGTAAGGCACAAAAAGACCTGAGCGAACAAAACCCTACAGGGGTGGACTCGTTTAATCTCTACATGGACTCATTGTTCGAAATGCTGGGGGAGCGATGGGTATCTCCCGGGGCGGTGAACTCACGAGCGACAGATATTCTTTTTGAGTCAAAGCACCGTTTCCAAAGTGCTCTTTTCGGGCCTGAGGAAGCGCAAGCCTGGCAGGGCTGGAATCAGCACTTCCTGCAACAGATTTTGCAAACGGCCGACGCTCACCCCGATGAAAGAATACTCGTGCTCGTTGGTGTTGAGCACGCTTATTGGTTGCGATCTCGTCTCGCGGATAGCGAGGTTATTTTGCTGGAAACGCAACGCCTGCTTGCGGACCGGAACAAAGGGGCGAGATCCGATTTCTAAACGAGCAGAAATCGCCTATCAACGTCCCGGGTATCGAAAGTTTGTGCTGGGCATGCTGACGATTGTCTACGTCTTCAACTTCGTCGACCGGCAGATAATAAATATTCTCGGCCAGTCGATTATTTCTGACCTCGGCCTTAGCGATGGGCAGTTCGGTGCGCTGTCAGGAATAGCGTTCGCTGCTATTTATTCGACCATGGGTATACCAATTGCACTATGGGCCGATGTCGGCGTGCGCAGAAATATTGTTGCGATATCACTCACCGTCTGGAGTGCGATGACCGCTCTTTGCGGCTCGGCGCAGGGCTTCTGGCAGTTATTCCTGTTTCGTGCCGGCGTTGGTTTAGGTGAGGCTGGCGCCAGTCCTTCGTCGCATTCCATGATTTCCGATATATTCCCGGCCAACAAAAGGTCTACTGCACTATCGATTTATTCACTCGGCGTTTATGGCGGTTCGCTCATTGGACTGGTAGCAGGCGGATACCTGGCATCGGCGTTCAGCTGGCGTGTCGCCTTCGTCGTAGTTGGTTTGCCTGGCATTTTGCTTGCCATCATCCTGCGGCTGGTTGTTCATGAACCGCCAAGAGGAATGGCCGAGGCAAGAGCCGACGTATCGCCGTCTTCGTTCACAACAGTGATCGGTGTGCTAAGGTCGCGCAAATCGTTCCGCCATATTTCACTGGCCTGCGCATTGCACGCTTTCGTAACTTACGGCCTCGGCAGTTTCATGCCAATTTTCCTGATTCGCGTGCACGAAATGCCGATTCAACAAATTGGTCTGCTATTCGGAATCTCTGCCGGGTTCGGCGGCATGCTTGGCACCTATGCTGGCGGCTATTTCTCCGATTTACTCGCCAATCGTTACGACGACATGCGCTGGCATATCCGCGTGCCGCTTATTTCCACTCTGGCCGCAATTCCCTTTTACTGGTTTATTCTGATCTTCGTTGATACCGGTTCTGTTGCAGCGCTGTCGTGGATTGTGCCGGCTATTGTCGGTGGCATGTACCTCGGACCCTGTATTTCCATGACACACGGTATGGTCGGACTGCGCATGCGAGCAATGGCCTCGGCTGTTCTTTTCCTAGTATTGAACCTGATCGGTCTTGGCATCGGACCGTGGGCGACGGGGCTGCTCAGCGACTTCTTTCGGCCTGAGTTTGGCAACGAGTCTATTCGCTATGCGCTGGTCTGCATGGCGTTTGTCAATGTCTGGTGTGCCGGGCACTACTACATGGCTTCACGTACTTTGCGAGAAGATCTGGCTGCGGCGCCTGCGTAACATCATGTGCTGGCCTACTGTCGTTGCCACACCCCAATTCGCCTACGACGACAACCAATCAATTGTCGAATGGTGCAAATTGATCTTTAGTGAATAATTGGTTTTGCGATTCGGGCCTTCAGCAATCGTCAAATCCTGCGCCATACCCAATCGTATCGATCACCGTTTGGCAAACTAAAGTAGATGACCAGCAGGTCACCCTTCTCCTCAAAGCCCAGCCGGGAAACAGTCCCGACTTCTTTCGGATTCTCCGATATGTCCCGATACCAGATTAACGTTTCCCCATCTACTTCGTAGCGTCCGGTATGACCATTAATATCCAGCCATTCCTGCAAATAGGCAATCTTGTCATCGCGCGACATGTCTTTGAGTTTTTCATCTGCGCTAAGAATGCGACGATCGGGGTTCATGGTCATCATGGAATAATGGCCGTGCGCCATGATAAGTAACCCTTTTCGGCTCGCAGCTTCAGGTGATTCGCCGGTGCGGGTGTTGGTCAACGAGACGCGCTCGTACGCGCCCTCCAACTCTGCATAAGCACTGTTCAATAGAAAAAGATGGAGCAATATTGCGCTGACAATACGTCTATTCATGGTATCGACCTGCTTTTTGATGTTCCGCGACTAAATATTAACGCAACTCCGGCACAATCCAGCGGGTACACATGAGGTTTGTTTTGCGGCGCGAGACAGATAACGGCACAATCAGGCAGCCGCAATCCAAGGACAATAACAATGATAAGAAAACTGGTTCTGGCAATTTCGCTGGTCATCACTACCGGGCACGTATTTGCCGACGCGACAATCCTGCCGATGCAGGAGCGTGCTGCGGTCATTGATCGATGGCTAACCACGCGAGTACAAACGGTTTTGCCGGAGTTGATGGAACGTGCCGATATCGACATGTGGGTCATCATTTCCCGTGAATACAATGAAGACCCCGTTATTCGCACGATGATTCCTGCCACGTGGCACTCGGCACGACGTCGCACCATTCTTCTCATATATAACCCCGGCGATGGCCAATCACTGGAGACACTGGCAGTGGCGCGGTATGCGGTGGGTGATATGTTCGAGAAAGCCTGGGACAGGGAAATTCACGGTGAGCAGTGGGCGCGGCTGGCGGAAGTCATCGAAGAGAGAAGCCCGCGCCGAATTGGTTTGAATTTTTCAGAAACATTCGCTCTTGCAGATGGCATTACGCAATCCGAGTACAGGTTATTTCACGAAGCGTTGGATCCGAAATTGCATGACCGTGTGGTTTCCGCGGAAAAACTGGCCATTGGCTGGCTGGAGACGCGCACCGAAGAAGAAATGGCGACGTATCAAAACATCGTTCGTATTGCGCATGAGATCTTGGCCGAGGGGTTATCTGAAAAAGTAATTCAACCTGGCATCACTACGACCGGCGACGTCATATGGTGGTATCGCGATCGAATCCGGGAATTGAAACTCACGACATGGTTTCATCCTTCGGTTTCTGTCGATCGAGCCGCGCAGCCTGAAATCGACATGAAAGCGGCTATCTCTGCCCGACATGACGATGAAATAATCATGCCGGGTGACTTGCTGCATGTGGACTTCGGCATCAGCTATTTGCGCCTCAATACCGACACGCAACAACATGCGTACGTTCTTAAGCCGGGAGAATCGGAAGCGCCTGCAGAATTACGCGAAGCACTCGCCAGGGGTAACCGGCTGCAGGACATACTGACCGATCAGTTTATAACGGGCCGTACTGGTAACGAGATCCTGGCCAGTGCCCTGACAGTCGCGAAGGACGAGGGCATCACCGCATCAATATATACGCACCCGATTGGCTATCACGGCCACGCGGCTGGGCCGACCATCGGTTTGTGGGATCAGCAGGGCGGGGTGCCGGGCCGTGGTGATTACCCGCTATATCCCAACACCGCTCACTCCATTGAGCTTTATGCCGAGACTGACGTTGAGAGTTGGGGTAAGGCAGTGCGCATAAGCCTTGAGGAAGATGCTTTCTTTGATGGCGAAAAAACCTACTACATTGACGGGCGGCAGAAAGAATTTTTGTTGATACCGCGTGTTGCACCAGTTCAGTAAAAGGAAACGGGAATGAAAATCAGACTGATAACCGCAGTGGTTTCGCTATCACTTACTTTTGGCGCCAGTGCCGATATTCGTGAACTGGTGCCTGAAGATGTGCTCAAACAAATTGCGGAAGAAACGTCAGGGGAAGCGGCGAAAAGGAATCTCGATACTATTACGTTGCAACACCGCATGCGCGCCAGCAGCCAGTTCGATGAAGCGACGCAGCATATTCTGAGTCGATTGCAGCACTACGGCCTGGATGAAGTTGCACTCCTCAAGTATCCGGCAGATGGCAAAACGATGTTCGGTACACAGAAATCACGGTACGTATGGGATGTGCGGTTTGCTGAACTATGGGAGCTCAAGGAAGAAAATGGCGAGATGGTTCGCAACCGACGACTTGGCGACTGGGACTCCGTTCCGCTTTCACTTTCCCAGGACAGCCTGTCTGGCGACGTTACAACGACACTGGTGGATATCGGTGCGGGAACGAGCGATGCTGATTACGCAGGCAAAGATATAAAAGGCAAATTGGTGCTGACATCCAGCCAGCCGGGAAGCGTAGTGGAACAAGCCGTAGGCGAGCTCGGCGCGGCCGGCATTGTTTCTTATGCACCTAACCAGAAGTCGGCATGGTGGAAGGAAGACGACCGACTGGTTCGCTGGGGTCACCTCAGTAGTTTTCCGAAAACGAAATCATTCGGTTTTGTAATCTCCCTGGGCGAGGCAAGGAAATTGCAACAACGCCTCGCGAAAGGTGAAGAGATACTCTTTCACGCCAAGGTCGATGCCAGCCATGAGGTTGGCAATTACGGTTTTGCAACCGCGGCTATAAAAGGTACGGATCGTGCCGGCGAGGATATACACCTGACCTGTCACCTGGATCACCCGCGACCGGGTGCCAACGACAACGCGTCAGGCTGTGTTTCTATTCTTGAAACTGCCCGAACTCTCAATACATTGGTCAAAAACGGCATACTGCCGAGGCCTTCACGCACGATCCGTTTTTTATGGCCCGCCGAAATCGAGGGCAGCATCATCTACCTGTCACAACATCCTGACTCGTCACGCATCAAGGCCAACATTCACATGGATATGGTCGGCGGTGGGCCGGTAACCAAATCGATTTTCCGTATTTCCGGCGGGCCGATCAGCGTGCCGTCCTTCATCAGTGACCTCGGCCATGAGATCGGTAAATTCGGTAATGAAGAGACGGATGGATTTGCCAGTGGGGCCACGGTGGATTTGCCACTTAACGCGCCCGAGGGTGGCAAGGAGCCATTGGGTGCACTGATGGAAGGACTCGATATGGGCAGTGATCACGACGTCTTTTTCGAGGGTACCTGGCGAATTCCGGGTCTGTACCTGCACGACTGGCCGGACAGATACATCCATACTAACTATGATCTCGCGGCCAACATTGATCCGACCAAGCTGAAACGTGCTGCGTTTATTGGCGCGGTCAGCGCCTGGTACCTGGCCAATATGTCGGACGATGACGTTCCGGCTGTTTTAACCATGCTCGAGAGGAATGCGCTGGCGCGAACGTCTGAGTTG
>QNFK01000014.1 GCA_003645495.1 Gammaproteobacteria bacterium | reverse complement strand
CCTTCGCCAAAGCCTTCATCTTTCTTGCGCTGGATAAATTCGAAAAAGACCGGCCCAACCAGATTAGCAGAGAATATCTGTAGCAACAGTCGTGGATCGCCATCTTCTGTTGAGCCGTCGAGCAGGATTCCCCGAGACTGCAACTCACTTGTAGGCTCGCCATGACCTGGTAGCCGTTCTTCGAGCATTGCATAATAGGTTTCCGGAGGCGCCGTCATAAATTCGAGGCCTTTGGCTTTCAGTCGATCCCAGCACGCGTAAAGATCATCGCAGATCAGTGCAATGTGCTGAATTCCTTCGCCATTGTAGGCCATCAGGAATTCTTCTATTTGTCCGACGCCCTGGGACGCTTCCTCATTCAACGGAATACGAATTCTGCCATCCGGCGCCGTCATCGCTTTGGATAACAAGCCCGTGTATTCACCCTTGATGTCGAAATAGCGAATTTCGCGAAAATTGAAAATGGATTCGTAGAAATTGCCCCAGTATTCCATACGACCCCGGTAAACGTTATGCGTCAGGTGATCGATCATATCGAAACCACAACCCTCAGGGTGTCGATCCACATCATCGAAGAATTCGAAATCGATGTCATAAATTGTGTTGCCTTCCTGATATCGGTCGATGAGATACAACGGCGCACCACCAATGCCTTTGATCGCCGGCAGGCGCAATTCCATTGGACCCGTTGGGATTTCTATCGGTTGCGCTCCATTCTCTAAGGCCCGCGCGTAAGCAATTTGAGAGTCCTTGACGCGGAACGCCATGCCGCATGCGCACGGACCGTGTTCCTGGGCAAAGTAGAAAGCATGACTGGTCGGGTCCGCATTCAGGATGAAATTGATATCGCCCTGACGATACAAGGTGACGTCCTTGGAGCGATGTTTTGCGACCGCTGAAAAGCCCATTAGCTCAAATACCGGCTCCAGCACACCCGGCTCGGGCGATGCAAATTCAACAAATTCGAAGCCATCAAGCCCCATCGGATTTTCAAACAAATCGTCCATCTGACCGCCCTCGTATGCATGCACGTAATTCCGCATTATGAGTGAATATTGGAATCTTTATGTTCTTATTACGTCAGGTTTCATAAAAAGGTGAAACAATTGTTGCAAAGATCGACATTTATAGAGAAAATTGAGAAGTGAAACTATCCCGGACAGATCGCCGGCTGTTGGCAGCCCTGCAGCGCGATGTGACGCCCAGCCAGAGCAACCTGGCCGAGATCGTCGGCATGTCCCGCACCTATTGCTGGCGAAGAATCAGGGAATTTGAAGAAAGCGGTGTCATCGAAAAGCAGGTTGCCTTGCTTAATCCCAGGAAACTCGGGTTTCAGATTCACGTGCTGCTGGCGGTTGCCTTAGTGGAGCACACTGATGCGAACAGAGATAGCTTCGAAGAACACGTGCAATCACTACCGGAAGTAACGGAATGTTACTCGGTCTCAGGCGAACGCGACTATGTGTTACAGGTAGTAGTCACCGACATGGACGCCTACAACGATTTTATCAATGCACAAATCCTTCATCACCCGGCAGTAAGATCTGCGAGCTCAACATTCGCCTTGCGGCGCGTAAAATATTCAACCGCGCTCCCCCTCTAGCAAAAATAAAGATAGAGGGACAGTGACCGTAACTCGCAAGATAGGATAGAGGGACAGTAACCATAACCCGGAGCTAGGAGTTGTGGTCACTGTCCCCCTAATTGTCCTAATTAAGGAGTTATGCCCGTACTTGGAGTAATATAAGGAAAACATTTTGGGGGGAACAACAATGTTTTTACGTTATTTCAAGATCGACTTCGTCATTCTTATATCTTTGCTGTGCTTGTTTTATGCGGGCCAGAACGTAGCCAACCTCGATGCCTGTTACCAGACGTTTGCCTATGTGATGGGCAATGCAGATCATCAAGCGTACCCGGACTCGTTTATTCCGGCGATTCAGAGTCCAGCCCTGATATGGCTGACGCTTGTCCTGGTTGTGGGGCTCGAATTTACGGCTGGCCTGTTGGCTGCCAAGGGTGCCTGGGATCTCTGGAGTGTGCGAAAAGCGCCCGCTGCCAGCTTCAATGCGGCAAAGAAATATGCACTTCTGGGTTGTTGCACCGGCCTGATAGTCTGGCTGGGCTTGTTTACAGTATTCGGCGGTGCTTTGTTCCAGATGTGGCAGACAGAGATTGGCGCGGGCTCTCTGGCTGGTGCGTTTCAGTTTTTCATGGCATGCGGGCTGGTCTTTTTCATCGTTAATTCGCCGGACGAATAAAACGTCGACGGTCAGGCGTGATCGCAGCATCTTGCTGGGAATTGGCAGGTTGGTTTTCAGTGACCTGCCTGCGGCCGAACGCTGTCGCTAATTGTTGTTTGTTCAGTTCCAGCAGAGTGCCATTTCGTAGTTGAACAACTCGGTCGGAAGCCATGATCATAGCTTGCCGGTGAGCTACGCAAATGCGTGTTATCTTGAGTTGCTTAAGCAAACGTATAATTTTCGACTCCGTCATTGCATCCAGGTTGGCTGTTCCTTCATCCAGAATCAATATCTCCGGTTCACGATATAAAGCGCGAGCCAACAGTACGCGTTGGCGTTGACCTGCGCTAAGCACGCCGCCCATATCTCCCACGAGGCTGTTGTAACCCATCGGCATGGATGCGATATCAGAATGGATGGCCGCGTTCTCCGCGCAGCGCCGCAGTTTTTCTGCATCAGGATCTGTGTCGAAGAACGAAATATTATCGGCAATAGACCCCGCCAGTAATGAGTCATCCTGCATGACTGTGCCTATTTTTCTTCGGTAGCTTGCGTGCCCGTATTTTTGCAAACTACATCCATCGAAATGCACTGTCCCTGAATCCGCTTCAAATAACCCCAGAATCAATTTCATTAGGGTCGACTTACCGCAACCGGATGGGCCGATGATTGAAATCATCTCGCCCCTTTCAATTGTCAACGAGGCCTCTCGCAGTATCCACGCATCACCAGCACCGTAACGAAACGATACATTTTCGACCGAAATTGTTCCGCTATCTGCGCTCTTGCCGCGGTCGAACGAAACTATGCCGTCATTTTTCTCCAATCCGCGCTCGGGCCGGGCCAGTCCGATATCCGCAATTCGCTCCAGATGTAAGTCGAGAAGACGAAAGTCAATAATTCTTTCCACCAGCATACTGGCTTTATCAATGAACTGGCGTTTATAGGCCATGAAGGCGAATAACATGCCAATCGTGAGCGACGCATCAACCACCAGCAAAGCACCGAGGTAGACGATGAATGTGTTTTCAATGCCAAACAGCAATCCGTTCGCGGCGTTAAAACCAATTCTTAGTTTTCCCACTTTGACGCTACTGTTGATAACGTCTGCATATCTGTTCTGCCAAAGCGATCTGCGTTCCGCTTCGTGTCCAAAAATCTTTATTGACTGGATGCCCCTTACCGACTCAATAAAGGTCGATTGCTCTCTGGCCATCGCGACGATCTGGTCCTCAGAGTTCTGGCGCAATGGCTTGTAAAGAACCAGACGCAGAAGCAAGTACAGCGCGGCAGTAATGACAACAACCAATCCAAGCAGACGACTGTAAACAAAAATCACGATCAGAGTGCTTAGGGCCATGAGGCCATCGATTACCGCCGCGACCAACCCTTCTGCAAACAGATCCCTGATTGGCCGGGTCGAGGAGAATCGCGACACGATGTCGCCGACGTGACGTTTTTCGTACCAATTTAAAGGCAGACGTAGAAGATGACTAAACAGGTTCGACACCATCTGAAAGCCCAGCGTGTTGCTGATGTAGAGGATCACATAGGAGCGAAGTGCAGTCGCGATCTCATTAATTATCATGAGTAGCCCAAAGCCCAGCGCCAAAACAACCAACAGGTCAGTGTCATAGCTGGTCAGAACTTCATCTACGACGAGCTGCATATAGAAGGGTAAGACGAGCACAAAGAGCTGAACGATCAATGAGAGGATCAATGTCTGGGCAAGAACTCCCTTAAGACCGACAATTCTTCCCCACATGTCGGCAAGGCGCATCGATTTTCTGTTATCGCGATGTTTGAAGTTCGAGGTAGGGCTTAGCTCAAGCGCGATGCCAGTGAAATTCGAAGAAACCTCGGCGCTGGTATGTCGTTTCTCGCCGTGGGCCGGATCGTGAATCAGGTATGCGTTTCGTTTGACGTCTTTCAGCACGACGAAATGATTCATATTCCAGTGCAGAATGCATGGCGTTCGTAGCTGATCCAGCGACTCCAGCTCCACCTGCAGTGGTCGGCAACCCAGGTCCAGTTGTTCGGCGATTACAATGAGATTCTTTAGCGTTGAGCCTTTCAGTGACACGGCATGTGCCAACCGCAAACTGCTCAAATCTGTCTTGTAGCCATGATATCCAGCAATCATCGCAAGGCAGGCAAGCCCACATTCGGTCGCCTCGGTTTGACGAATAACGGGCAGTCGCCGTGCGCTGGAGAAATTCAGCAGCCGCAAAGCGTCGATCATGTTCGACCTCTGAGGCTTACAAGCGGATTCATGATCCAGCTAATCAGTGAACGTTTCTCCAGAACAATATCTGCTCTTAACAACATTCCTGCCTGTAGCGGGAATTGCTGGCCGTACGCCTCGACCTGTTGCCTGCTGATTTGCACTGTCACACGGTATGTCGGCTCAGCAAGCGTGATGCCGGCCTCGGTCTCTGCGGGTGAAAAAACTGATGATGATATTCCGGATATCGTACCAACATGAACACCAAAGCGACGGTAGTCGAAAGCATCGTATAGCAGGCGAACTTCCTGGCCGATTCTTACGAAGCCGATCGCGCGGGATGGAACGAAAAGATGGGCCTCCAGTTTTCCATCCGTGGGTAGCATAGTGAGTAGCGGCAACTGGACGCCCACGGATGCGCCTTCAGTTGCCCGCAGAGCCGTTACCGTGCCTGTGATCGGTGCGGTAATGTTTATAGACTTGCGTGCCGCCAGCTCAGTCTTTTTTAGTACAAGACCAGCCTGGGTCGAAGATAATTCGGATTGGCGCTGTTCGCTTTCCATGGGTGCACGCTCTACAGCTAACTCAATTTGCCTGGCCTGTCTTAAGTTAACGGTGTTTTTCTGCAGGAGATTCGCGAGCACCTGCTTGTTGGTCAGTAGATTTTCCTCACGTGCCAGGTAAGCATCACCACTGATGAATCCTTTTTCTGCGACTTGCTGAATGCGTTCATAATTGGTCTGCAGGTTTTTCAATAGTTTCCGCTGCACGGAAATTTGCTCACCAATCGCTCCTCTCTCTGCCTGAAGCCCCTTCAGCTCGGCGGTCAGGCGTTCCTCTTCTGCTTCCCGACCGCGATTTACCAAGGCTTTGCGGATCGCAATTTCATGCAGTTGGGTATCAATTGCTCGCGCCATTTCATCGTTGACATCGATTCCGTCGCCGGTGATTCGGTCTCCGAGCAATGTAAGCAGTGGAGTACCTTCCGCAACGACCTGCCCGTCATTGATATGCAGGCGTCCGACAATACCTGTCCGTGGCGCATGAACTTTGACAATGCCAGTGTCCGGCGACAAAAAGCCGCTCACGGTCTCTTTACGTGCGTAGGATCCGAGGGAAACGAGAACTCCAATCGCTACAACTACGGATCCGAGGAAAAGAGTTAATATAAGAAACGACAGAGGCTGGGCCAAAACAGCATCTCCCAGCAAGTGCTGCCGCTGTTTATCAATTGCTTCAGTTCGGAATAGCCGGGACATTTAATTGGCAGGGCTCATAGCAGTTCCAAAAAAACTATCGTAGGTGAATTGTTTAATGGCCGTATACCGCCGAAAATGCCGATCTGCAGGAGATTCACGCCACGATTACTGTCCGGACGAGCTATTGGTGTTGTTGGGCGGCAATGGGCTACTCTTTGCAGGCACTATTCAGATACGCTGACATGACATCGGGCTTACTGAAATAACGGCGTCGCATCGACCGATCAGGGATCGTTCTAATGACAGATAAAACCGGCAAATCACGAAACATCAATTTTCTGATCGACAAATCCGACCTGAACAAGCAAACGTTCGAATATTCCGATTCGTCAGTTGAACTCCAGGAGGGCCAGGTTCGATTGGCCGTGGACAAATTCGCACTGACGGCGAATAACGTTACTTATGCAGCTTTCGGTGATGCCATAGGTTATTGGCACTTTTTTCCGTGTACCGATGAGAAATTCGGTCGGGTTCCGGTGTGGGGGTTCGCAGATGTGATCGAATCTCGCCACAGTGAGGTCGGCACTGGCGAACGGTTTTATGGTTTCTTACCAATATCCACTGAGCTTGTTGTAACTCCTGTGTCGGTTTCGAAAAGCGGGTTCGTCGATGGTGCGGATCATCGCCAGAGTCTCCCCTCAATTTATAACCAATATACTTCGGTTAGCGGCGACCCGGCATACGTTCAGGCGCTCGAAGCGCAACAAATGATTCTACGACCATTGTTCATGACGTCGTTTCTGATCGAAGACTTTCTCACTGAGAACGAGAATTTCGGCGCCGAAAGAGTAATTTTATCAAGCGCATCGAGTAAGACTGCTATCGGTGTTGCGTATCAGATTGCCCATGCGGAACACCGTGTAGCTGAACTGGTTGGGCTGACATCGATGGGCAATAAAGAGTTCGTTGCTGAACTGGGTTTATATGACACGGTCACTGACTATGACGATATTGAGGAGCTGGATCCCGATCGGCCCACGGTGTTCATCGATATCGCCGGCAATGGTTCCGTAATTCGACGTCTACATGGCCACATCGGCGAACAACTGAAATATTCCTGCCTGGTCGGCGCTGCGCACTGGGATGCCGATTCGGCGTCGACGGATTCCCTGGAACCGAAGCCGGTTTGGTTTTTTGCGCCGGACCAGTTCCAGAAACGCGTCGGCGAAATCGGAGCGTCTACGGTCCTGATTAAAGTCTCGGCTGCCTGGAGCGGGTTTGTTGGCGCGACGAATAAGTGGATGGACATTGTCGAGTTGCATGGCGAGGAGTCGATTCAGCAGACGTTTTCTCAGCTGCTGGCGGGAACCGCACCACCATCAAAAGCGTTTGTTCTTTCCTTAACAGACGGAACTCCGTTGAATTAATGATGAAAATCATATTGATCCGGAATTGGAAAGTGTTCCGGTGCATGATCATCGGGCCTGGCAACAGGCCAGGTTCGATTTATCAGGTGAACTGTATCAGGAGTGCAATTATCACCTGATGAGGTACTCGCCGGTGTCAGGAAATGCCTGTGCGTTGTGAGCAAGTCATTGTGAGCAGATCAAGCCGTGCGAGATGGCTGTCCACGGAACAGGCGACATACGCGGTTTCCTGGTCGGGAAGAAATGCAACGTGCGAGGAACCACGGCCGACTTCGATTCTTGCGACTTCGGTGCGGGTAATCGCGTTGTAGACTTTCAAATGGTCTGAAGAAAATCCTGTCGCAACGAGCCACTTGCCATTTGGCGACAAATAGAGACCGTGTGGATAGGCATCAGTTTTAAATTTCGTGACCTGGTCCAGCCGTTCCGTGTCGAATACCGAGACCGTATCGTCGAGGAAGTTAGCAACAAAGACATGACTTCCATCCGGCGATATCACAGGTTGATGCGCCCATGGACCACTCGGTTTGTTAGCCAACAAATCGCCTTCAACGGAAAGGCAGCTTAGCGTGCCGTCGAATGTATTTGCTGAGTAGAGTTTGCTGCCGTCCGGGTGGAGCGCAAGATGGGCCGGCCCATCACCGACGGGAAAGCGGCCAAGGATCTCTCCGTTCTCAAGATCAACGCTAACGATGACGCCGTCACCCGCACAGGGCACGAAAATGCGTTTGCCGTCCCGGGTAACAAGCGGATCGTGCGGACACTCACCGACGCTGATGGTCTGTACAGCGTAGCCCTGGGCGCGTGGGCGAACGATTGTCAACGTTCCAGACCCGGCGCCAGTTACACAAACAATGCCATCGTCGGTAATTGTCGGCAGCTGTGGTCCACCGGGAGCGGGCCAGACATGCTGCACCGATAAATCTTCGCTTGCGATTGCGAGGAGTACATCGGCGCCGGGATCTGCCACAAAAACGTATTTTCCGGAACGATCGACAGCCAGGTGAGAAGCTTTCGTCGCAACCTCGGCCACCTGAATGACTCTGCCCGTTAGCGCATCAAACCGGGCGAGACGGCTAGAACGTTCGCACGCCCAGACGTCGTCGGATCTGCCTGCTGCAACGTGATGGAGTCCGGGTATAGTGCCTTGCCCAGGTGAAAGACCACGCGTTATATTCAGTTGCAGGCCCCCGGCATGAACTGTCTCAACCTGATGTTTTACGCCAGCCTCAATAAGCCACATGCGCAAGCCGGCATCCAGGGAATCGATTAATGCAGAGAACCCGGTACCGTTGTCCGCGGCATTATATGCGGCAAGGATGGCGAGCCCAGCTTGCCTGGCGGGCAGGTCGCGGCAGTCAAGAGGAAGCGAGGTCATGGCATAGTAGTCTACAGCGCGGTTGCGGAAATCTCCCAGAGCATTTCATTGTTATCGAATTGGCTTGGTGAATATTTGCGTAAAGACCTCGGTCATGCGGACCGTCATATCATCGAGGAACTGGTGGACATCCTCCAACGCATTGAACGATTTGTAACCTGTTTCCAGAAATTTTTGCAAGGCGCCGAATCCCGCCAGGCGGGCCGGTAACCGCATTGCTCTGAGCGTTAGCCCGATCATCGGAATTCGAATCAGCTGATCCAGATCGCGGCCGATTTCCGCAGTCAGGTGTACGAGCTCAAGGCATTCTTCCAGTTGGCTCGCTCGTCGGCAGGCGGAGCAGTAGCTCGCTTCCGTGATCTCTGTGTCGATAGATATTTCTTTGTATAACTCACGACAAATAGAGAGATTGATACCAAGAACCCGGGCGTTAAGCCGCATCGCTGTAGCCACTGCATCCAATGCCTTGTCTGGCAACATCCGCGTCATGAGCGGAACAACTTTTGCGAATTCAAGGTCGCGTTCGCTGATGTCGATTCCGGTAAGATCCGAAACAAAAAAATTTACTGCCTCAGCCCGGTCTTCAGTTGCGCCAAGATCCTCGTAAAATGGCAACATGTAGTCGAGTTGCCAATCAACAAAGCACTCATACCGTCGCAGGAGCTCTGGATTGCCGAGGTATTCCTTGTGTATAGAATTGCTACGGTCTGTATATTCACGCAGCTCTGATGCAGCGCTCATGTCATATCCCCAAGGGGCGTTTGCAGGCCAGACGGTCGATCTGTATTAAGAATTCTTACGTTGCAACAACGATAGAATTTACGGGGTTTATCAGGACTGGCCAACGACTTCGTAGTGAACAACAGTTGGTTCGAACTCAAGCAGATACCCGTCATCCTCAGGGTAATACTTGGCTTTTTCCAGGTCCTCGCCAGCAAATGCCTTGATGTCGTCAAGATTCTCCCAGGTCGTCATCGTAATGAAGTGAGTCGCGTCATCCTCGTGTCTCTCGAGTATCCTGACGTCGATATTACCCTTGACTGACTGGTAGTCAGGAATTGCACGTTGCTTGAGAAATTCCCGATAAGCGCTGGCTTTATCGTTGTCCACCCGCCCGTGCCACATTCGAATTATCATGCATTGTTCCTCAATGATCTGTGCCGGCATAAATCCACATTGGCACCGTCTTGCCTGCACGCTCAAACCCCGCACGTTCATAGAACTTCACGGAATCGACATCTGCAGTAAGCATCTGTTGATGATAGGAGTCGTAACGTTCCCGCATCGCTGACATGATGCGAGCACCGATGCCTTTACCCTGGTTATCCGGGTGCACCAGCAAATGCGGGTAGTAAACGACGAGGTGACCGTCCGATATTGCATTGGCGAGTCCAACCAGCTCTCCTTCAATGCGCGCTGTCACCAATGAGTCAGAGTTACGCAGAGCCGAAATGAGTTTTTCGGGCTGTTCAGCCGACGACCACTCATTGGCAGCATAAAGCGCAACAATTTCGGAAATATCAATCGTATCCGTAAAACTTATGTCTATGTCCGGCATGTATTTCCGCCAATGTTATAGTTGCTTGTGCTTCGGCACAGAACGGTACCACAGTTGAATGTGTGACCGGGTGGCTTCCAGGTGATGGCAGTGCCAGCAGTCGGGAGAGGATTTTGGCGAGCACAAAGAAAACATTCCTGGGTGAGGGTCGCGCATCCTCTCCGCTTGCAGCAGAGGGGAAGTCAAAAAGCGAGCTTCTTGCAGGTTTGGAGCACTGGCGTGCAAACAGTGAATCGGATAAGGGTAAGTTCCCGTTATCGTCCGGGTTCTATTCCTCTGAAGAATTTCTCACAATGGAAGTTGAGAATATCTTCCACAAGGAATGGCAATGCGTGGGTCACGTTTCGGAATTAAAAAAGCCAGGTGATTACCTGACCTTCGAACTGGTAGGGCACCCGATCATGGTCGTTCGCGATCGTTCGGACGAATTGCGCGCTTTCTCCAACGTATGCCGACATCGTTCGGCACGCCTGTTGGATGGCTCGGGCAATACCAAATTACTGGTTTGCCCGTATCACGCCTGGACTTACGAATTGAATGGCAAACTTCGGGGTGCGCCGTTTATGAAGCCTGCGCAGGTGAAGGATATATGCCTGAATGACCTGCGACTCGAGGTCTGGCAAGGACTAGTTTTCGTCAACCTGGATCAGAACGCCGAACCGCTGGCGCCACGTCTTGAGTCATTGCAGGAAGAAGTTGGCCCGTTCAATCTGGCCGGCATGGACGTGGTGCATTCCTATGACGACGAAGTCGACTGTAACTGGAAGGTTCTGGTTGAAAATTTTTGCGAAAGCTATCACGTGTTCAGAGTGCATAAGACAACACTGGAACCGGATACTCCTACCGCTTCTGTTGAAGTGATGCCGGGCGGGCCCGGGTATAACCATCACACTATGCGCTGTGTAACGGCCGCAGCGACGAACGAAAAAGAAAACAAGGAACATCTTAGCTGTATCTATCCCAGCCTGACATTTGCTATCAGGACTGCTTCGGTCATTTGGTTGTCGATTCAACCGCTGCAATACAACCGCTTGAGATTTCGTGCCTGGGTCGCCAGGGACCTGAATGCTGGTAGGGCAACAGAGTCTGAAGTCAAAACAGACATGGAACTGGTCGCGGCATTCATGGCGGAAGATAAAATCATCAACACGGGAGTTCAGAAAGGATTGGAATGCGGAGTTGGTAACCGCGGCCCACTGAATGAAATGGAAAAAACGAACTGGCAGTTCGGTCAATACGTTGCCAGCAAGTTATTGGGTTAGATAGTGATTGAACTTGGAGATTCAATCAGGTTGCGAGTTTGGCTTGTTGGAACCCGGCAGCACGCCTCGATTGCGGCCGACCCTGACCAAAGTATCAAACTCCTGTGGGTCAATGAGCACGAAATCGAGCAGATCATCGCCGTCAAAATCGGCAAAGTGAATTACACCAGCCGTGGGGAATTTCTGCCTGGCGGTGCGCCTCGCGTAGGGTTTACTTTCACCACCCAGAAAAACCTCGATACCTTTGCCATCGTTCGAAGTAATGAAATCCATAAGTCCGTCTGCGTTGAGGTCGAGGCCGGTGGGCGTAAGGAATCCTTCAGGTCGGAAGGTGTCAAAACTGATGCCGGTGCTGATTTTCTTTTTGCCCCAGGGTTTGGTACTGAAGTTGCCATCAGCTTTGCGGCGATGAACTAATACCTGAGAGTCAATTTCCTGGGTAAGTAATATCTCGATCATCTCAAGCACGCTGAATTTTTGTCGGATGCGCACAAGCTCAAGTATGTTGTCCTGGTCTACATCGAGTAGCAGGTCCGAACCAAGAGCGCCGTCACTGACGAAGCTTTGATCCGGTTCTGCGATGTTCCAGCTGCCATCGCGGTTGTAAAAAATACTGGTTCGTGTGGTCGCATCCGAGAAGCTACCTTCAATATGAGTGACCATCAGGTCAAGACGGCCGTCACTATCGATGTCTCGTAATGTCGATATGACACTGCCTGAACCACGAATGTGATCGCGCTTGCTCAGGAATCGCAGCGGTAACTTTTGGTTCGCTTGTCGCGGAAATGCGCCGTTATCCGTTTGCAGGAATACCCGAATTTCGTGGCGAGTCGTGACCACCATGTCGCTTCGTCTGTCTCCGTCGACATCACCAACGGCTATTTTGGGAGTATCGAGGAATAACTGTATATCGCTTTCCATGGAGAAAGGCCCGGATTGCGGGACAACGAAATAATTGGCTCGTCGCCCAACTTCGATCTGAGCCTGCAGATCCCCGTCGGCGGTAAGCGCCGATATCACGCCGATTTGCGGCACCAGTATCCAGGGCTCTTTGCCGAAGTCACGATAGACCAGGCGGAAATAATCGAATCCGCGCTCGTCATCTGCGGCGCCTACGGTGCTGGGACCGCTGACGGGCAAATCCCATTGCCCGGCGGAGGCGTCTGCTATCGAGAAAATTGTGACACCATCGGGGCGCAGTAAAATCAGCTCAGCTCCCGGGGTTTCCTTTAGATCCGCAACGTCATAGACCGAACTCCAGGCTGGCAGTGCAACACTGTGACTCGGCGTCGGTGGGAACGTGCCGTCATCCTGCTGCAGGTAGACCCATATCGTGCGTGATTCTTCAGGCGGAATCCCTTCGAGACTCACGACCATCAGGTCCGATCGCTGATCACCGTCGAAATCCGCGAAATGCGCCGTAACGACGCGGCCCTGACTGGCTAGCTCCTGAATATCAAAAATAGCGTCATCCGCTGCAGTTGAGCGTCCAACTATTGCCAGGAGGCTCGCCAGGATGATGGCGGCAGCGCGCCTGATAGAAATCGACATCGAGCCATTGTAATGGGAGGCAGGATGCCTGCGCCAGCGGTCCCGTTACGCTGCTTTGAGCGGCTCACAAACTAAAGCCCCCGGCTTTGCCGGGGGACACTTACTTCCACGCTTTTGATGATTTTCTACATATATGAGCCGGCCCCGTCATCGGTGACCAGTTGACAGTTCGAGGTTATGACGTCTCTCCCGGGCATTCAATATGCACAACTACGGCGCTGGAATTATATCCCCGGCGTTCCAGCGTGTCGTGACTCGGGTCTGCGAATTCGTCGATGGCATAACTGATCTATCCCACGGGGTGAAATTTCGCTGGTTCCTGGTTTTGCAAGTGTTCGTAGGTTTGCCAGCGCCGGTCTATCTGCTCCTGCGCACCTTGCAGGAGTTTCTCAGCATCTTCGGGATTGGTGCGCGTAAGAATTTTGTAGCGCATCTCGTTGTACGCGTAGTCTTTGAACGGGATGCTCGGGCGTGGTGAGTCCAGAACAAACGGTTTCTTGCCGGCTGCACGCAGTGCCGGATTGAAACGAATCAGTGGCCAATAACCACTGGCCGTCGCGAGCTTCTGTTGTTTCATGCCATCGCCCATGTCATAACCGTGCGCGATACAGTGACTGTAGGCAAGCAACAGGGATGGGCCCTCATACTCTTCCGCCTCGCGCATCGCGAGCAGTGACTGTTGTGCAGTCGCACCCATTGCGATCTGGGCAACATAAACGTTGCCAAATGAAATTGCCTGCAGTGCGAGGTCCTTCTTACCGACACGCTTTCCAGCAGTCGCGAATTTTG
>QNFK01000013.1 GCA_003645495.1 Gammaproteobacteria bacterium | reverse complement strand
TGCCAGGCGTGAGCACCGAGTTCATCGTCTGTAAGTGGTCTTGTAACAACGATCGCACTTATTAAAGGCAATGTGCGTGCCTGAAAAGTTTTATTGATATGTTCCGGCGTGAAACCATTTGTCGCGTGTACAACTTTGCGCGCACGCAGCCTGCCCTCCTTTGTAATCAGAACATGGCCATCGCCTTCCTTGCGCCATTCAATCACCTCGCTTCGTTCGTGCAGTTTCGCGCCATGACGCTCTGCTGCAACAGCCAGCCCGCGCAAATATCGCAACGGGTGCAAACCGAATGTAGGCCGCACCATAATGGCGCCATGCTGTGTTGGCATATCGAGGTAACGTTCGCGCAGTTCCTCCGGGGTAATTACGCGTGTATCCAGGCCGAGCACCCGAAATTGGGTTTCTGCATCTTCCTTTAACTTCGCACACGAGCGTGATGAACAGGCTATCTCCAACTCACCATCACCCTGGCATTGCGCATCGATGTCCTCATCAATAATGATGTCACGCACCAGTTCGACCGCATCTGCCTGCGATTGGTAGTAATGGCGGGTATCTTTGAGACCGTATTTGCTGATCAGCCCCGCGGTACCGAGCGACGTACCACCCATGCTGCAGAATCCTCCGTTTCGCCCCGAGGCGCCCCAGCCAAAATGCCCGGCCTCAAGCACACGAACGTCGACCTGACTGTCACGGCACAGGTGATACGCGGCTGATAGTCCGGTATAGCCGCCACCGATGACAGCGACCTCGCATTGCTCCTCGCCCTCCAGTCGCGTCGCATCCAGGTTCGGATCTTCGCTGGTCGCTTCCCAGTACGACCGCTCCGGCGTGTCAAAGCGGTACATTGCATCGTTGTAAAGCCAGTCAGGCATGGGTTATGGACTCGTGGCTAATGGATTCGCAGGTAGCATGCATTGTAATAAATAATCCGGTAAATCTGTCTTCATTAGAGTGAATACACTCAAAAATCAGATTCGGCAGCATTCGGTAGCGCTTATCAGTCTTGCGGTTGCGCTTTCCAGCCTTGGCTATAACACCTGGCGTAATGAGCAAACTGAAGCCAATCGTAACGTACGCGCGGCCGGCATCGAACTTTTGCTGAAACTCGGCGAGCTGGACCAGGTCGTATTTTTCAGTCATTTCGAGCACGACACGGTTCGTGGCAATCCGCGCACGGGCTGGGCCTATGTTTTGACCATAAAGGATCTTGGTGCACTGACAAATGAACCCGCCATGAGCTCATCAAAAGCGTTAGTCAGTGCCTGGGAAAAACACTGGTCCGGACTGGGACAGGACTCCGGTTCACAAAAAATCATATCAGCCAGTATTGAGCAGCTTCGTGCTGACACGCACAAAGTCCTGGTCGAACTCGACTAGGAAATACTTGCTCTTCGTTTTTGAATTTACGTTGATTTCGCCGACAATCGACCGGCAAGCGGATCATTGCGTACGTAATACAGCCCTGCCAGGATTATTACCAACAAGGGCAGCGGCACGAGCACCAGCGTATACCAGCCATAAACATACATGATGGTACCCGCCAGCAGCGAGCCAACTGCTGATGTGCCGAACACGCTAAATTCGTTTACCGCCTGGGCCTTGAATCTCTCCGACATTGAATAGGTCAGTGTCAACATTGTCGTGCCGCCTACGTACAGGAAATTCCACCCCACGCCTAGCAAAACAAGAGTGTACCAGTAGTGCATCATTGAATGGCCCTGCAGGCCAATCACACAAGCCAGAACAAGTCCGAAACCACCAATCGTCATCATGCGCACAACGCCGAGACGCTCCATGAGATAACCGGATATCAAAGAGGGTGCGTACATTGCGATGACGTGGCTACGAATGATCTGCGCCGTTTCCTCAAGTGAAAAGCCGTCTTTTATGTGCATGCTGAGCGGCGTCGCTGTCATGATGAAAGTCATGACGCCGTATGCAACAGTGCCGCCCAGCACAGCGACGATAAAGACTGGCTGACGCACGATTGCGCCAAGAGGCCGCTGCGTTTGCACGGCAGTTTCATCATCTTCGCCATGCAACGGACCAAGCGTCAGGAACAACACGGACTGCAATAGAAACAGCACCGACAACGATAAAAGTGTGCCGGCATATTGAACGGTTGGAATAGCGTACTGGCCGTATTTGACTAACTCAGGCCCAAGGATGGCGCCACCAATTGCACCAACCAGCACCAGAGAAATAGCCCGTGGCACGAAGCGTGCCTCTACGCTTTCCGCAGCCGCATAACGATACTGCTGCGTAAACGCCATGTTGATGCCAAATGTTCCGGTAGCCAGGATGAACCAGGCGAAACTTTCCGTATACAGCGCATATGCCGCGATTAATACAGATATTACGGCGCACAACGAGGACAGTGAGAACGCATAACGGCGTCCAATTTTACGCATCAATATGGTCGCCGGGATGGTCGTGGCAGCGACCGCAACAACCATAATGGATACCGGCAATGTTGCGAACGCCGGATTTGTCACCAGCTTCGAACCGATTATTCCGCCGAGGGTCACTATCACGATAGCGCCGGTTGCCGAGATCAGCTGGCAGATAAGTAAAATTATGATGTTGCGAATGGGCATAACGACCTGCGAGGTTAAGCGAGACACACTTATGCCGCGCATTCTCACATATTCTGCGCTGCTGGTATGAATAACTTCAATTGCTGTCGCAGCAGGACGCTATAATCCGGCCGATTATGATCTTTGACCTGCACACTCACAGCACTGCGTCGGATGGCTCGCTGGCGCCACAGGAATTGCTAAGCCGGGCAGCCGCGAATGGCGTCACCTGTCTGTCGGTGACCGACCACGATACTGTGGATGCATACGCGACTCTCGATAACAGTTCTTGCCCGGGTGTCACCGTCGTTCCAGGAATCGAGTTATCAACCAACTGGGCTGGACGAAACATTCACATTGTTGGGCTGAACATTGATCCTAACAATAACGATCTCGTGAACGGCATTCGCCAGCAGAAGCTTGCCCGCTTGCAACGAGCCGAGAAAATCGCCGCCCGCCTCGAGAAAAAGGGTTTGGACAATCCACTCGAAGAGGTAACGAAGCTGGCGAATGGCGCCAACATCGGCAGGCCGCATTTCGCACAGTACCTTGTCAATAAAGGAATCGTTGCCGATTTCAGGCAAGCCTTTCAAAAATACCTGGGCAATGGCAAGGCAGGCGATGTTCGACAATTCTGGTCACCTATGGAAGACATCATTGAGTGGATTCTTGCTGCCGGTGGAACTGCCGTGCTGGCACACCCGGCACACTACAAGCTGACCAACACACGGCTGCGTTTACTGACTGAAGACTTCATCAGCGCCGGTGGCCAGGCGCTCGAAATTGTGAGCGGCATCCAGACCAAACAACTCACCGACAAAATGATGCGCTTGTGTGACGATCTGCAACTCATGGCATCGTGCGGTTCGGATTTTCATACGCCAGGGAATTCATGGTCTGAAGTTGGCAAGTTCACGCCTTTGCCGGCGAATTGCCGACCGGTTTGGGAAAACTGGTAAGCCGCAGTGATCTCGATCAACGACGACATCGCCATTGCGGAAAGCGAACTGCAACTGACGGCCATTCGCGCACAGGGTCCGGGCGGGCAGAACGTTAATAAGGTTTCTTCGGCTATTCAGCTGCGTTTCGACGTTAACGCATCGATGTCTCTGCCGGAAGAAACGAAAACGCGTCTCCTGCAGCTTTCGGACCGGCGAATTTCGAAAGACGGCATCGTCACAATCAAGGCACAACAATTTCGCAGTCAGGACAAGAACAAAGAAGCGGCGATCAATAGGCTGAAGGACTTGATTCTGCGAGCAATCATTAAGCAAAAGCCGCGCCGACCAACAAAACCGAGCAAACGGATTAAAGCAAAAAGACTGGACGACAAATCACGGCGCGCGCGACTAAAACAATCTCGCGGCAAGGTTATTGACTGATATCAGTCGCCGGTTTCGGCGCAAGTCACCCTGTCGGGACTCCACGTACAACCAGCACTGCTCCAGTACTCGGTCAAACCAATGGCCTGTGCAAATGCAGGAAAGTCCGCATGTTGTCTCAGAGGTTTGAACTCCTGGATAAACAGCAATTCCAGTTCGAACAAGCTTGGCGTCTCTTCCAGTCGTCGGACAATCGCCATCGCCCGATCTGTTTCCCCAAGCAACGCCCACAACGACAATTCGACGTTTGCGGGCAATGCATTTCCCGCTGACATTTCTGTGACAATATCAATTGCACGCTGACGTTTTTCGGGCTGATTGAAGCCATCGAAAACCGGATTTATCCATTTTGTTTCAACGTCATTTTGCTCCAGCGCAATTTTCGCATGGATCTTCGCTTCCTCAATCCGTCCAGTGCGAATCAGGAACAGGGAATAGGCCATCGAATGCATGGGGGCCTGCAAGTCCATGCGATTCGCAATTTCGAAATACCTGGCCGCATTCTCGAGGTCATCAAGCCAAAAATAAACAATAGCAAGTCGACTGATCATTATTGGCTGTTCCGGATGGTTAGGATCGAGTTCCAGTGCCTTTTTGATATGTTCCAGCGCCGCATCCAGTCGGCCGACGCTGGCCAGCGCGCGCGAGTACCAGTGATGCGCGATTGGCTGGACCGTATCTGCATTGATTGCCATTTCGAAAGCTTCTACAGCAGCACCCCAGTTAGTTCTTTTGTGGTTGACGAATCCAATGACAGTGCCCGCCGCCTCGCGGATGCTCGGGTCGGCCTTGATGCCATCCGCAACCGCTTCAAGCGCTTTGTCGTAAATAGCTTCACTATCGACAGACAGATCGTAGTCCGGCCAGATAATGTAAGTGTAGGCAAGACTCAACCAGGCCGGACCGTATGACGGATCCAGCCTGACAGCTTCTTTGAACTGATCAATTGCATCGATAGTTGCCTGGTGCTCACGTTTTTCGAAAAGAAAGCGACCAAGCGAATACGCCTCTTCTGCCGCAAAATTTGCCGGCGCCGGGACTTCTGCCACCTGGACCTCGGCTTCACCGTCGATTGCCGCTCGCAGCGCTACTGCGACCTGTTTTTGCGCCTGAAAAATATTGTTCTTGTCAGCGTCAAATGTATCCGACCAGACAATGAGACTACTTCTCACATCCTCAAGTTGAGCCGAAATTTTTACCTGGCCGCCAATGATCTGCACACTGCCGGTTACGACCCCGTGAGCATCAACGCCGAAGTCCGCTGCGTTGGGCTGGCGAATCCTGACTACCTTAATACCGTCAATTCGATTCAGGCCACTTATTGCCTCTTCCGCGAAACCAAAACATAAATGCCCGTTTTGATTGCTTTGGTCTTGTAAGCAATCGAACGGGAATACTGCGATTGACGTGATTGGCAGCTCCGGGCTGTCAGACGGCTTTGGGCCCTTAAGGCCGTACCAGGCGATGACTGCCACAGCGCCGAATCCTGCAATCAGTGGTAGCAAATAGCCGCGACGCGGGGATGCTGGTGATGCAGTTTCATCCGGCCTGGCCGCTTCCGGAACTACAACCGGTTTCATCACCCGGTAGCCACGGCGTGGGAGTGTTTCGACGAATTGCGGCGCCTTGGCGTCATCGCCAAGATTGCGCCTGAGCACAGCAATTGAACGAGTAATTACTTCATCCGTAACTGCCCTGCCGTCCCAGACAGCGTCGACCAGCTGGTCGCGATTGACGACCTCGCCTTCATGACTTGCGAGCAAGACGAAGACATCCATGACTTTAGGTTCGAGGTGTATTTCTTCTTCGCCGTCGCGAACCAGACCACGTTCCGGCAGCACCTTCCAGCGTCCGAATTCGAATCCCTTCATTAGATCGGTGTAAGTTGGCATGTTCCGGCTCGCCTACTTCAATGTAATGATACATACGCTCTAATTGGTCCATTTGTACTGTAGGTGAGCATCCATGCCGCTGCAACCGTTAAAACTACCTAGCTCTGGTACCAGGGCCTTAATGGATTACAAGTGGATTCTGCACTTGCGCAGGTTGCGCTTTTTATTAATATGTTACCGTGGTAACATGGTCCCTCGATACAACACCGGACCGTGACAATGCCAAAGAAACTGATCGAAAGAACGCAAACGGGCGTGCGCATTGAAAAATCGCTGCTAAAAGTCCTCAAAGGCCTTGCTGAATACCTCGAAATTTCCCTGGGAGACCTTCTGGAGGGCATCGTGCTACACGCCTTCGAGGGTAAAGCGCCCTTTTCCGACGGGACTATCAAGACGATCAACGAGCTGAAGAGTGTGTACAGCTGCCCGTTAACGGCCTCTGACAGCCACAAAATGCAGGAGGAAGGCGAATGAACCAACTGGCCAGCCAAGCGGGCACATACGCAACCGAACGAGTGGAGCGGATTTTTGCACAATTCAAGTCCGCGACCGTCGATCCCGCGGAGTTTGATCACGAGGCACACGTACTGGTCGCCTGGCGTTATTTGCAGGATGATGACCTGCTGCCGGCAATCCAGAAATATTCAGAGGCGCTAAGGGCACTGACGGTTAAGCTGGGCGTAGCTGGGAAATACCATGAAACGATCACCTGGTTTTACATGATCGCAGTCAGCGAAAGAATCGACGGCAAGAGGAATGCTGACTGGCCCGGATTCAAGGCGGCGAATGCAGACCTGTTCGCGCGTAAGCCGAGCCTGATCCAAAGGTATTATTCCAGTGCTCAGCTGATGTCTGAAAATGCCCGCCGCGTGTTTGTCTTGCCAGATATGGCCGCATAGGATTCGCCAGGATTTCTCTATGGCTGCGGGCGAGTTAGAATCGCCGCACATGAAGGGGAGTCCGGTATGATCAAAGCAACAATTGCATGCACCTGCCTGCTGCTGGCACTAGACGCTGCCGTCGCGGCAGATGATCCGAAAGACGGCCTTGACGAAGCTTTTGCAGCGATCGAGCCCAAGGTAATTGCATGGCGTCGCGACATTCACCAGAACCCGGAGCTCTCAAACCGCGAATTCCGGACCGCTGAAAAAGTAGCCAATCACTTACGCGGCCTTGGTTTCGACAAGGTTGAGACCGGTATCGCCCACACCGGTGTTGTTGGCACCCTGAAAGGCAGCAAACCAGGTCCGGTGATTGCACTGCGAGCGGATATGGATGGTTTGCCGGTGCTCGAGCAGACCGGCCTGCCCTTCGCTTCCGCTGCCCGGGGCGAATACAAAGGGCAAGATGTCCCGGTAATGCACGCATGCGGCCACGACACCCATGTTGCGATGCTAATGGGGGCCGCAGAGGTGCTGGCAACCAACCGCGACAAACTGGCTGGTACCGTCAAGTTCATATTTCAGCCGGCAGAGGAAGGCGCGCCCGGCGATGAAGAAGGTGGCGCGGCCCTGATGATCAAGGAAGGGGTCCTGAGCGGGCCTGACGCACCTGAGGCAATCCTCGGCTTGCACGCCTGGCCGTCGACCACCGGCACCCTGAGTTATCGTGCCGGCGGTTTTATGGCTGCAGCGGATAATCTGCAAATAAATGTCGTTGGGCGCCAGACACATGGTTCCTCACCTTGGCTCGGCGTGGACCCGATTTACGTCAGCGCGCAGATAATGACTGCAATACAGGCCATTCCAAGTCGGCAACTTGATAGCACCCGCGGACCGGCAGTCATCACTATTGGCAGCATTAATGGCGGCATCCGCGGCAATATCATTCCGGACGAAGTTGAGATGTCGGGCACTATTCGTACCTTCGATATGGGCGTTCGTGAGGAGCTGCATGCAGCGCTGCGCAGCACGGTCAAAAATATTGCCGAGGCAAGCGGTGCGACTGCCACAGTGACCATTGGTCCATCAGTTCCAGTCACAGTCAATCACCCCGAACTACTCCGCAGCATGACGCCTACCCTCGAATGGGCAACCGGCAAGGGCAACTTTGTCGAGGGCAGCCTCATTACCGGGGCAGAGGACTTTTCCTATTTCCAGGAGCATATTCCCGGCCTGTTCCTGATGCTCGGTGTCAACGAACCTGGTGTCCCTGCAGGTCAGGCAGCGTCCAATCATTCACCAATGTTCAATGCGTACGAAGGGGCGCTGATGACCGGTGTCAGGGCGTTGGTAGGGTTTTCACTCGATTACGCCACGGCAACTGCGGACTGATCATCGTTCGAACTATGCCGGCCCGCTTTACATAAGACGAGCCGGCTATCTGTCCGGCACCATACGGAACGTTCGAGAGCGGCGCAGGTTGTTGTTTTTGCGATCGTTTTCAATATTTCAGCAGCTCTGTTACGAGTTCGGACCTGGATCACTTTCCTGTCGATCCAATCGACCTATACTGCAGACCTGTCGATAAACCTGATTTACATCGACATATCAGCCGAACCCGTCGATAACATCGACATGTATTGATGATATGTCGATAAATACACATTTTATCGACACGTTACTACTGAATGTCGATATGATCGACACGTCTTGCGGACAGGTACATAAACCATGCTTTTATCGACACGACTGAGCAACCTGCACACACGATCGACATATCAGGCTGGATAACCGAGGAGCTTCCCCAAATGGCCGATTTTGACCCCCAGAAACCGTATAACGACCTGCCACTCCTGCCGCCACCGGCTGAATTGATAGAAAACACCGAGATTCTGAAAAAATGTATCGATGCCCGTGTTGCACTGGCCGAACTGAAGCAAGCCGCGGAGCTAATCCCGAATGCGGCGGTGCTGGTGAATGCCCTGCCCCTGCTGGAGGCCCGGGCCAGTTCCGAGATCGAGAACATCGTCACCACCACTGACAAATTATTCGAGTTTGTCGATATCGCCGAGGACAAGGCCGACGCCGCCACCAAAGAGGCGCTGCGCTACCGGACGGCTTTGTTTGAAGGCAGCAAGATGGTTCAGCGTCGCATGCTCAGTACGGATATGGCGATACAAATATGCAGTACTATCAAGGGAGTGGAGCTTGATATTCGAGACGATTCTGGGACAAGATTGTCCAACAGAAAGACCGGCGCTGTGATCTACACGCCACCGGTCGGGCAAAAGCTGCTAGTGGAAAAACTGCAGAACTGGGCCGACTTCATGCACCAGAGCACGACTATCGACCCATTGGTCAGAATGGCCGTGCAGCACTACCAGTTTGAGGCAATCCACCCTTTTACCGATGGCAATGGCCGTACCGGCCGAATTATGAACATCCTGTTCCTGCAGCAGCAGGGTCTGCTCAACTCACCCATTCTTTACCTGAGCCGCCACATCATCCAGAACAAGGGTGAATATTATCGCTTGCTGAACGACGTCACTCATAACCAGGCCTGGCAAGCCTGGGTGATGTACATGCTCGATGGCGTCGAGCAAACCTGCATCTGGACCACGGACAAGATCAAAGCGATCCGCGAACTCATGCAACACACCAGCCAGTACATGCAAAAGCAGTTGCCGAAGACCTATTCCTGGGAGCTGGTGGAAGTGCTGTTCAAACAGCCCTACTGCCGCATCAACAACCTGGTGGCGGCCCGTGTTGCCAAACGGCAGACCGCATCTGTTTACCTGAAACAGCTGTGTGACATAGGTGTGCTAAAGGAAGTTAAATCAGGCCGCGAGACATTGTTCGTGCATCCCAAATACATTGAGCTGCTGACTGGCGAGGAGAACGTCTGGGTGTACTACGCTGGTGTTGAGACAGAAACGGCAGCAGTAGCTACCGCCGACTACTGACCCTCGGTCGATGAGGCCGCGTTTGTTGATTTGGGGTCATAGGTCACCATCCGCTCGTATAACAGGCCAAAGGCGCCTTGCATCAGAGTGTCTTCGATGATGCGGTCAACGTCGCAATTTCTTGCGAGGCGACGCAGCTTTTCAAATGCACGCATGTAATTGCGGCTATGCTTCGTTCTGATCTCAGTCCCATAGAGCATTTCCTCCAGGCCACCCTCGTCCGGAAAATCCGTACTTATAAACATTCTCGCGAATACCGAATCGTCGCCCCTGGCGGCCTGAGCAAAGTAATCATCCATCTGCTCGCGATTTATTCTGCCGCTGCCGACCGGACCAATACTCGATACCAGCAGCATCCCCGAAATACCACCCAATTGATGCTTCACGTTTTCAGCAATTTTGAAGTATGTCTCCTGTCGCGCATTCATTTCTGTGGCGGCGATCGCTTGTGTCTGCTTTTCCGATTGCTCGGAGGTTCGCCGAACAGCTTCTGTATTGTTGGCGAGCTCGCGTTGCTGGATAAAGAGTCCCAGAACGAGCCAGAGAAATGCCAATGGCGCGAAGGCGCCCTCAAGAAAGCTGCCGACAGCGGCCAGGGAAAAGTTTTGCGTAGGCGCAGTCTCGCTGACCTGCAATACGTACCAGCCGCCTCCGACTATCCACAGCAGAGTAATGATAATACCCAGCCAAATGCGCCAGTCCGTGCCATGAATAAAGCGGATAAGTGCGTTATTAGTGCCCATGGAGCTACTGTAATACCAGAGCAACCCTAATTACAGGGTCAATCGCGGTATAGCGGGTTGCCGGACTGATGAGGTCATGTTTCAGGTCCCTTTACAGCTGGCGTCAGCGCCGCGTGGCTGCGGATGTGCGTGCCTGAACTCGAGCAAACAGGTCACGACAATGGTGTATGCAGATCGACACGACTTCAGCCATGAATTGTCCGATGCGGGCAAACTTTCCATCCAGTAATCGTTCCAGCGCTGGATAATCGATCTTTGCATCATGGCGACTATCGACTGGAATTCGCCGCACTGTGATGATTCGGTCAATCGCATTATCAGCTATGCAGCGCGCGGTTCGCACGAGCTCAGTCCTGAATTCCTTGCCGGATGTTTCCAGGACGAGGACTCGTTCGTTATTACGCGCGATCAATGCCGCCCGCCTGACACCGCGTACGGCGCTGACCGCATATTCGACCTGGAAAGTATAAACCGTACCGTGCCTGTCATGTAATGCGGCTGCGCAACGACCCACCAGCCAAAGGCGACCGCTGTCGTCGAAATATCCAGCATCTCCCGTCCGATGCCACACCGTACCTTGTACGCGTATCTTATTCTTGCGTGTTGCGACCGGATCTTCGTACGAAGTCAGCACATGACTTCCGCTTACGACGATCTCACCGATAGAGCCAGTCGGTAGACAATAATTTGCAAATGCCTCATCGCTAAACGGGCCCAATGCCTGCTCCGACCCGGCCTGGAGAATACGTACTGCACAACCACGGACAGGTCGTCCAGCCAGTAGCCCATTACCCTCACGCATTTGTGCTTCATCGTGAAGCGAAACCTGTTCGTTATGAATAACCGCAATGGGCTCCGCTTCCGTACTGCCGTATACAGCCTTGACGGTCGCGTTAGGCGCCACCGCCGCCAGTCTGCGCATCAGTGTCGGACCTACTGGCCCGCCACCGGTCGAGATAACACGCAAATCCGTAATCGTCTCGCCGCCGTTGAGGCAATAGTTTGCAAGACGATCCAGTAATGCCGGCGATGCGACTGTTCTGGTCGCTTTTTCACTGAGCAACTGTTGCAGAATGACGCGCGGATCCGCTCTTCCCGGGCGCTTCATATCTGCGGCTGGAATAACGCTGGTAATCGCATTCGCCAGGTTAAAAAGAACGAACATCGGCATGGCGACAAGATCAATGTCACCATTTTGGGCCGGCGCAACGCGACTCAGCATTGCCAGTTGCTCGCGCAGGAACCCGTGTGTTCTCACCACCGCTTTCGGGCTTCCACCAGTGCCACTGGTAAACGTGAGCATGGCTGAATCTGCAGAAGAACGGGCTATAACAGGTTGCGCCCGGCCTCGATATTCGTCGCTGCAAATTGTAATCGCACCATTCGCCTTTTTGCCGACTACGAACCGCCGTGGAATTTTCCTGAGTTCCGGCAGCAGGTAGCGCAACCAGTGCATAGATTTTGTGCCAACCAGTGCTGCCGGTGGATGCTTGCGCAGGATCCGTGCAATTTGTGACACCGGCTGCCCGGGATCAACAAACATGACTACCATGCCTGCTTTCAGAGTCGCCAGCATGACAACATAGGTTTCAATGCTTAATGGTACCGCGACAAGAATCTTGTCGCCTGGTCGTAGTCCGTTTTTTGTAAAATTACTGACAACAGTATCGACACGCTCATCAAGCGTGGCAAAAGATACAACACGCCGCCGTTTACCCAACCCGCTAACCAGGGCGGGCTTCTCAACGGCGATTGTCAGGGCCTCGCCGAACTGTTCAAAAATATTCATGATTGAAGCGACCTCGCGAACAATTCGTAACGTCGCATTGGCCCGGCACAGGCGCTGCTGATTTCCTGGCTCCGATTGTCGGTTTGCATCAATGCGCTGACTGCGGTTGTGTACTGCATCTCCAATGCATTGGCCAGCATGTCGACAATCAGCAATCTTCCCAGTCCCCGGTAGCGATTGTCCGGCAGAATGGCCACCGTTTTGATGACAATGGTGTCTATCCGGCCATGGTAGCTTTGCTGCAAATAGTCGGGCGGTGCGAAAACAAATCCGACCACCCTTCCCGCGTGCCTTGCCACGAGTAACAAACGTGGGTCAACCTGCTGTAAAAGTGGCGCGTACATCTGTTGAAAACTTTCCTGATCGAGTGTCGTGTACAGGAACGCATTCATAAAACTTTCACAGATCACATCGTAAATCCCGTCCATATCACGCGCAAAATCTGCGCCGTCTATTGGTGCAATGACCACACCGAGGTTCGCAAACTTCTGGCGCAGTGATCCAAGCTCCGGCTGACGAACAGCGATTCGCGGATTGATTTCGGATACGTAATTCGCCAGCGTATGAAATCCACTGTCACGAAAGTGATCCGGCCAGTCATCGGGGTTATCTGGCTCGAGGAAAAACGGCTTTGCGTCACCTCGCTCTGTAACCAGGCGGTAACGTCTCCATGTATTGCCATCGAGCGGTCCGATCGCCAATGCACAGCCGCGGTTCTGCAGTTCACGACATGCATGATCGAGCACCGCCTTGCCGGATTCCACATCCGTCGCTGCGTAGTGCCCAATGGCTCCAGTTGAATTGCCATCGACATTCGCTGTATCGCGCCACCAGACGGAGCATCGTGCGAGCAATCGATCTGAATCCATTACAGCAAAGTGCTGATCTGCACGTTCCATCGTGATTTGCTCAGCCGCGAACGCGGTTTCATCACGTACGTCATCGTAATCAGGTGTCTGCATATCAAAAATGTCAACCATCACTAAACTCCTCTGAGCAGGACATCGAGGCCTTCGCGTAACCAGGCGACAGCATCGGCTTCAATATAGATAGGTAGTTCCAGCGCCTTGAGAACAATCCAGGCGGCAGCGGGGATCAGGAGATTGTCCAGACCATAGCGACTGACTGCTTCAACGAGTGTGGTAACAGCAGCAACCGCTATGGAACTGAGCAAAATTTGCAGTACGGGCAATTGTGTTGATGTGGCCAACACCAGGGCACATACACAGAGTGCAATGAGACAGAACGTCACACACCCAACCACGGTCTTGCCGGTAAAAGGCCCCGAGAGTTGCCGGGATGGAAACGTGCGGCCGGCAATCGCTGCTGCGGCATCGGCGATCGCCAGTATCGACAACGGAATGATGTAGAGCAGCGGCTCTTCAAACGTTGCCAGCAACAACGCTGCAATCGCGAGCGCATAGTAAAGCTCGCCGTAGGAAGTCCGATCAACATCGTGCAGTACACAGCCAAAACGCTTAATGAGAAAGGGAAGCCGGCGAACAGCGAGCATCCAGAGCAGGCTCAAACCCAGAGCGCCCAGGACCACCCATGTCGTAGTCAGATAGAACGGGAATGTCAGCGCTACCAGACCAATGCCGATGTGCAACGCTTTGCGACGCCACTCCTCGCCTAGACCGTGCTTGATACGAATTCGGCTCAGGATGCCCATTGCCGGTACCAGCAACAGCGGTGGCAAAAGCAACGCCATCAGGGTGCTGTTCATCAAAGCACCTCCTCGACTACCAGGTCGCGATAGAAAAAGGCCTTGTCACGCTTGTGTAATTGGCTGGCAAAGTCGCGCTTGCGACTAACGACGTGAGCAAGCTCATTGGGACAATGC
>QNFK01000012.1 GCA_003645495.1 Gammaproteobacteria bacterium | reverse complement strand
TCCGCCGGCACTTTGTCGCCGGAGGCGAGCAATACGATATCCCCCGGCACCAGTTGTTTGGCATCGCTGCGCTGCTTCTCGCCAGCGCGCAGTACCGTGGCCACGGTGGTCAGGGCACGGGTCAGGGCTGCCAGTGCACTTAATGCCTTGCCTTCCTGGATATAACCGATTATCGAATTGAGCAGCACCACACCAAAAATGACACCGGCATCCACCCACGCGCCGAGGAGCAGCTTGATGATGACCGCCGCCAGCAGTATGTAAACCAGTGCCTGGTTGAACTGCAACAGGAATCGCTGCAACGGCCCCTGCCCTTTGCGCTCGGTCAGCGCATTGGGACCAAAATCTCGTTGACGGTCTTCCATCTCGAACCGGTCCAGTCCTTTGTCCGGATTCGTATCGAGCAGGTCCAGCACTTCTTCCTGAGACAAATGATGCCAGTGTTTTTGCAGCAACGGTTTCATTTGCCTGTTACTCCGGGATTGGTCGGGACATAAGGCGGTCGATTCCCGCGCTGACCTCGCAGCACAATCGCATTGGTAATTTACAGAGTCACGGGACTTTCGAAACCAGACGGTTTGATCGCCAACACAGAACAATCAATCTGGTTCAAAATACTTTCGGCGGTGTTACCCATCAAGAACCCGGGGATACCGGTGCGAGCGACGGTACCCATAACAATGAGGTCTGCGTTTAGCTCTCGCACTTTTATCGGCACTACATCTCGCGCCTGACCCTCCAGCAAATGAAATTTTGGTTTCAGGTAGTCTATGGCGTCCTTTCCGGCTGTCACGCCGTGCTGGTCCAATAATTCTTGCAACCATTGTCTGCGCTCATTTTCTTCTTCTTCGACCATCGCATCTACCTCTGATTCTGTGTAGTTCATACGCGGCGATCGGATAAAACTCTCACCAAAAAAATTCCAGGCATGGACAATGTGCAGTTCACTCGATTCCGCCAGAGCCATTGACGTAGCCAGTTCCAGGATCGGCTGATTCAGCGATTCCCTTTGCGCATCTTCCGGATCCTGGTCGACAGCGGCGACGATGCGACGATAGTGTTTGTGCTCCGAAGTCTTGATGATCCAAACAGGGCAAGGACATTTGCGCAACAGATGCATGTCCGTACTGCCGAAGAACTCATCCTTGAGACTCGCTTTGGATTCTGCGCACTTGATGACCAGGTCATGCTTGTTCCGCAGCACCTGTCGAATTATTTCAAGAAAGGGCTTGCCAACCAGAACCTGTGCTTGCATTTCTATGCCTCTCTTCGCGACCGACTTGACGGCTTCCTCCAGCTGCTCGCGCTTCTCTGCGACCACGATGTCATGCAGTTCCTGAGGAGTAACAACAGTGACGGCCATGCGCAGATCAGCGGGAACGTCTTCAACGATATCGATGAGTGTCAGAGAGGCTTGATTGTTGATTGCCAATGTCACAGCGCGTTCCAGTGCTACGGAGTCCTCCAGAGCCGCATCAGCAACCAGCAAAATATTGGAAAATCTCTTCATCCTTTGTTCCTGCGATCAGCGGCTCGATTCGTCCTCTCCAGGTACGCGGTATGGCCCTGTGCTATAGATCGAGCCAACTTCGCTAACTGTCTTGACGGGCGGACGAGCTTCTTCCGTCTGTCCAACCGGTCCGTTTGCAGCGAAATAAGTCCCATACCATCCGTCGTAAAATCGCCAAGCCGCGCTATCGTACTCGACGCTGTCGAACTCGGTAAATTGCAGAGACCAGCGATGTCGGAAACAACCAACGAAATTCCCTTGATATCTGCCTCCCACACCACCGCAAGAATTAGCAGCTGATTAGTCGTGAGGCCGCCACCCACCTATTTGACCAGAATTTCCAACAAAGCGATGAAATCGCCAATTTCCTGCAATTGAATCGCATTGAGCTGCATGCGCACATCGGCTCGTTGCCTGAGAGTTACCATGTTCCTTCCACAGGAAGATAGTACGAGATCTCGGATAGCCCCGAAATCTGGACAAATACCTATGCAATAACGTCGGATGAACCGGCGTTTTTACAAATACGAATCGAAGCCCATCTATGTTTTCCGGAAGAGAACATCGGCCTGACGGTTTGGCATTGATGTTCGGCACTGGACCTGTCCGGATTACATTCAAAACGCAAAAGCGACGTGACTATTTTTGTAGAAATCAACACCCCTATTTTGAATCGATTGACTAGGGCGGGGAGCTGATTATCAGCTAGAATTGCTCCCAATGCCTGGCAACTTGAAAATGATTGCCGTAACCGACAAGAATGACCCGCGTATTGTTTTGGAGATACATCACGAACAATGGACGGCTGCAGCAAAGGTACGCGCTCATGTCGAATCCACCAAAGCCAACGCTACGGAAGGAATATCAGGCCAGGATTTTTTTGCAGCGTAAACGCGAAGCAGGGTCGTGACTATCACGGACAATCTAATCGGATTTATTTTTGGGCCGTGGTTCTTTCTGCTGCTTGCATGCGGTTATTTCTACGCAGCGTTCAAAGCGGACTCCGAAAACGTACAGATTTCGCACGGGAAACTTGGCATTTTTTGCTTCGCAGTCGCTGCAATCCTTTGGCTCTTGTCTGGGCCTGAATCGTAAAATATGTGGTTTGCCTAACCTGGACGCTCGCCATCAAGCAACCGTCATTGGATGTCGCAAATGAATTTCATAACATAGGCACGCCTGACTATTTCGGCGGTGCGGGTTGCAGTGATCCAGGTTATCGACACTCGCTAACATGAGCACACGCCTGACGCAGCCCGTAATTGAACGATTCAGATATTCCGGGTCCTGTCGTCTGTTGGCGGTCTTCCCAACTCCAGCGAATGCCGGGTACTCACCGCAGGTGCGAGCCAACATTGACTGACGCTGGCTGCTCAGGCAAAAAATGTACGAGTCAGGTTGTAAGACAGACCGCCAATAATGAGTATGTTCATTACTATGATAATCCCGAGCCATATGCGAGACGGCCCGTGAGGCGATCCCCCGCTGACATCGGCATGCGATTCACTGCCGTGCTTCAACATAGTCTTCTCCCTTCGAGTTAATCCAGATGCGTAATGGCGTCTGCTCGAGCCGGTAGCCCTGTTCCGCGAGCGTATCGGCAACTTCCGGTGGCATGTAGTTTTCATCGTGCTTGGCCAGCACGGTGTGCGCCACGAACATACCAGTTTCGTCAAGCCTGCCGTGCGCAACAATACCCTGCCCTTCACGGAATAAATCCGGCAGAATTCCGGTATGACGCACATCAAGATTGTGCTGCATATCATGCAGCGTAAATGTGACAGTCAGATCACCCGGTGTTCGCTGTGCGCTCCCCGGTGTCACGAGACCACCGACTCGAAAATCACGCTCACTTGGCACATTCCCCGCCGTTACGTCAGACAATTCGATGTAGAACATCATGCTGTCGCGGAATGCTATTACCGTTAGCGCAGTTGTGATCGATATACCGACAACAACCAGGCCGACAGCAAGCATACGTTGGCGACGTGGTGTCATTGCTCTTCCATCGCCTTTTTCGGGTCTTGCCAGTGCTGCGGTTGCGTCGTTGTATCCATTATTTTCGTTTCCGGCTCAAGGCGCTCCTGGTCACCCTCATCCATTGCTCCTGAAAAATTTCTGACTGCCTGCCGTCCCAGGTTTACCCATGGCAACTTGCAAAACAGAAATCGACGGAAGGATGAGAAAGCGAGGACACGTCAGCTGCGTTGCGTTTGACTTACCGGCCCCATAATTACTTGTCATGATGCTAATCCCCGCCAAAATCGATCTGTTCGCGGTCGAATCGTTACCTCGGCCTGCGCCCTGCAAAATGCCCTTCCCGCCAACGACCAATCTGTCGAGATAGATATTAGATTTGCAGTCGTTGGTGGGTTGGGCGAGACGTGCCGTATGACCGATCAGGTCGACGCAAGCGACATCCTGCTCTGTGGAGAGAGCGAGCGGTCCGGCCATTACAAACCAACGCACGTCCCTATTGCACGGTGGTTGGACAACAAATCAGTATAGGTGTTAAAAACGACAGCAGGCGACAACGGGTATCTGACCCGCTGTTCGTCTTATTGCCTTGAAAATCGTAATCTTGCGTATCACTTGCCTCTATGCTCCAACGGTACTTTCGAATCCCTTTGGCTTAACCACCAGCACCGAACAATCGAGCTGGGATAGAATCCGCTCTGGCGCAGAGCCTAGGAAAAAATCTGTAATTCCAACACGTCCGGTTGTACCCATGACAATGAGGTCGGGCTGCACATTTCGGGCCTCAGCCAGGATGGCATCGTTAGGCTTGCCTTTCAGCAGGTGAACGTGGAATTTTTCACCATGATTGCTGTACGGTTTGGTGAGTCGCCGCAACCACTGCATATGTGTTCTGCGAACGCCAGCAAGAAGTCGGCGAATCGCAATTGTTCCAACTCGTGAACGCATAGCTTGTTCGCCTGGTACTCCCCAGCTGGACACCGCATGCAACTCAGTATGTTCCTCGGCAGCAACCGAGGTCGATAAGTCGAGGATCAGGTCATTGAGCTGTGCCGTTGATTCACCCGGATGCGAATCCAAGGCAGCCAGAATTCGGTCCGGTTTGTTGTGCGCCGTTGCCTTGACCAACCAGACCGGGCATGGGCACTCACGCAACAAACGCTTGTCAGTAATTCGCAGCCGGGCCCGGCCGTTATGCGAATCTTCGACCGGCTTGATCAGCAAGTCGTGTTTGCCGCGTCGTACCTGCTTAACAATCTCTGCAAAAGGAATACCGCGAAGCACCAGAAAATCAGGCTTTCCTTCAAACCCACTTTTTTCAACCAGAGGATTACTCACCGTCTCGAACTTCGTCCGAGTTTCGGGTCGTTGATCGTCATCAAAGTGGAGTCCATGGTCGTTGAATGTGGAAGACGTGTCTTCGACAATCCGAGCGAGGGTTAAGCTGGTCTTTTGTCTGGCAGCCAAACCCATAGCACGCTGTACCACCGCAGACGACTTCTCGCCTGGATTTACAACACATAATATGTTCTTGAAGCGTTCCATAATTATCTCCCTCGGAGATTCCACCTCTGCATAGTACTTCTGATTAATGCTAACATATTCCGGATAATAATAACACGTTTTTACTATCCTACCTTATTTATCAGTAATTTGGAGTAATGAAACCGTAGAGATATATCGTCTGTTAGCGTACCTTTCGAGCAATGGCAAAAACACCCGAAAAAGATCGACCCTGGACATTCCTAAGTAATTACGCACACGTGTTGGTGTGTCTCGCAGAGGACCCGACAGCTCGGATGAGAGACGTGGCGGACAAGGTAGGAATCACGGAGCGGGCGGCAATTCGCATCGTCAAGCACCTGGAAGAAGCCGACGTGCTAAGCAAGCAACGCGAGGGGCGGCGTAATCGATATCGCATTAACATGGACAAACCACTACGCCATCCGATCGAGTCGCATGATACGGTACGATCACTATTGACGATGATACTTGGGAAAAGCCTGGTTCGTCGCGCATCAGCCTAGTTTCGGCGTACCTCCCATCACAATTGACGAATTTGTGAGGCGTTTCAAATGCCTCGCGCAGCCTCCAAAGCGCAAGAACGCCCTGTCCAGGCCGTTCTCTCGGAACCGGGGTTTGTAAGCGCTAAGACTGACTGCGGCAAATCCATGGCCCTCCTTTTACATGGCTTACATCGATTGCGAATGGACTCTGGGCGGACCGACACCCGAGGCATCGTCGAACAGTTCGACCTGTCCGGTCTCGATCGAGTATTCGGCACCGATGACAAGAAGGCCCTCATTTTGGATCAATTGCCCAAGAAGGCTGGAACCATGCCGCAGCTGACTCACCGACGCATCGATGTTGGCCCGGACCGCGCGTTGCACGAGCGCATCAAAGTCATGTTTTAGCCCGGTTTTCAGCAACGGCTCGACAGATGGCCGGACCCGATCAATGATGGAATGTGGGCTCCGCTTACCGATCCCCTTGGGTTGCCGCAGCTCTTCCAGGGTAGCCAGAACGGCAGCACATCGAGAATGACCCAGAACCACAATTAGTCGCGTACCGAACTGCACCGCGGCGAACTCGGCACTGGCAACCTGCGACGGCGCAACAACGTTTCCGGCAACACGGATGACAAAAAGGTCGCCTAATCCCTGGTCAAAAACGATTTCGACCGGAACCCGCGAGTCGGAACAACCCAGAATAATCGCGAAGGGAATTTGTTCCTTTACCGTCTCCGCCCGATGTAAATGGCTCAGGCTTGTGTCGCGTCGACACAGGCCCAGCGTGTACCGAAGGTTTCCCTCGCGAAGATGTTCAAGTGCTTGTTCTGCATTCATCATCGACTTACCTATCCTCGTCTGGTCGCGTTGCGGGGTGAGCAGCATAGCTGCCAAAAATTATTGGCTTATGATTACTCACGACCCTGTCGTTGCGACGATTTAAAATATGGTGCATTCATTGAAACCAGCTGCGCAAGAACCGGAATTGCCATTCCAGTTCAACAATTGCCGCATATCGGGCACAAAAAGTGGGACAACACGAAATAAGACCCATGCCGTTATCCCAGGTTGTAAAAGAGCGGCAGCACAATCGAAAAGCCGACCCACATGATGATCACAAGGGGTATACCGACCCTGAGGAAATCGGAGAATTTGTAGCCGCCGGCGCTCAGAATGAGCAGGTTCGTCTGATAACCGAAAGGTGTCGCAAAACTCATGTTGGCACCAAACAGAACCGCCAGCACAAAAGGCATGGGATCGACATTCAGTTGCTGTGCAGTCGCTATCGCGATCGGTGTACCGATGACCGCCGCTGCATTATTGGATACGACGTTGGTCAGCAAAGCCATGATCAGGATAAAGGTGCTTAATATCAGCGGCGCTGGCCAATTCGATGCGATGCCGACGAAACCTGCTGCCAGATACTCCGCCATGCCGGTCGCCACCAGGGCTTTGCCCAGCGCAAGGCTGGTAACGATGATCATGATCACTGGAACGGGCAAAGAACGTACTGCGTTGTGCCAGGTAAGGCAGCCAAGCGCCAACAGCAAACCAACACCGACCAATGCACTGACAGATATCGGCACGATGCCCAGCGCTGCTGTGAGTACCACCAAACCCAACACGGCGAACGCACGATTCGCACGGTGTGTGTGCGGCAGGTCGGTGGTGCCATCAAGTACAAGCATAGTGCCGCTTGACTTCAGGGCGTTAATCGCATCTCGGGTGCCTTGCACCAGCAAAACGTCGCCAACTCGCAGGCGAATGTTATTCAGATCGCTCGGTATCTGCAGATCAGGCGCCCTGGCGCGATGAATCGCCAACGGCAACAAGCCATAACTGGCAGCAAAGCGTGCTGCAGCAAGAGTGCGCCGATGCAACGGCGAGCCGCGCGTCACTACCACTTCGGCAAGTTGTTGGCCTTCAGCTTTTAGCGGCGTGTTTGCGCTGACCGGATGCTGGCTGTCGAAAATATTATAGAGCGTCGCGCCCAGCAGGCTCTCGAAATGCTTCAGGTTGCCGGGCGTATCTTTAACAAACAGCCTGTCACCGGGCTGCAGAATAACGGTTGGTAACTTGGCGAGAAATAATGATTCGCTGCGCTGAATCCGCTCTACCCGCATTTGCCCAGCGGTTTTTGCCAGTACTTCGGACAATGTCTTGCCCGCTGCGACGCTGTCTTCCGTCACAAACAACTGGCTGCTGAATATGCGCGGCGCCGTATCGGCCATCGGCAGTACGCGATCCGGCAGTAGTCGTGGCGCAACCAGCCAGAGAAACAGCAGGCCAGCGCCACCGACAATCACGGCCGGTAGTACGAAATCGAACATGCCGATTGTCGGCACACCCAAGTCGTGGGCAATACCGACTACCAGCAGATTGGTTGATGTGCCAATGGTGGTCGACATGCCGCCGATAATCGTTGCGAGCCCCATCGGCAGCATGACACCGGATACCGGAAACTTCGCCCGCAATGAGATGCCGACCAGTATCGGAATCATCAGTACTACAATCGGGGTATCGTTGATAAAGGCACTGAGAACAGCTACAGCAACAAGCGTAAGCAATAACGCCAGTGACGGGCGGGTTGACCAGGTCTTGCTCACCAACATTGCGATCGGTTGCAAGGCGCCGGTAGTCTCAAGCGCCTTACCGATCATCATAAGTGAACAAATGGCGACCAGGGCTTCGTTACCGAATCCGGAAAGAAACTGTGCCGAATCCAGCGGTACGCCATCGCGCTCATAGGGAAAAATCTGAAACCCGACGACGAGTATGGTGAGAATAATAAGGCTTGAAGATTCCAGCGGCAGCCGATCGCGTGTAAAAAGAAATAATGCAACCACGATGAGCAGTAGAACGGCGATGCCGTGAACATCTGGTGAAACTGCTTGATTGGCTATTGCCGCTTGCATCGGATTGACATTCTATTGCACCGCAACTCCAACGAAACGACCATTGATCAACAGATGCACCCAAATACTGAGCGCATAGCCAAGCAAAATCGCCGGCGCCCATTTCATATGGCCAAAGAAGGTATATATGCCGCGTGCTTGACCCATTAGTGCGACGCCGGCAGCAGAACCGATGGATAACATGCTGCCACCAACGCCTGCCGTCAGTGTCACCAACAGCCACTGATTGAGATCCATGTCCGGGTTCATCTGCAGAACTGCAACCATTACCGGTATGTTGTCAACGATCGCCGAAAAGAAACCGACCAGGATGTTCGCCATCGTCGGGCCGAGTTCCAGATACATATACCCTGATATAAGGTCGAGATAACCGATAAATCCGAGCCCACCGACGCACATGATGACGCCAAAAAAGAACATCAGCGTATCCCACTCTGCGCGGGCAAGTTCCCGGTAACTGTCGAACGCCGTAACATCGCCGATCACGCCGTAACTGGCCTCATCGGTCGGCAAGACCACATGCGTTTTCTGCAGGTAGTAGCCAAAAATCTTGAGATACGAGAGACCCAACATCATGCCGAGGAATGGCGGCAAGTGCAGAAAATTGTGGAATGAGACGGCTGTGGTGATGGTGCAAGCGAACAGGAATATGATCGTACCTGCACCGCGCTTCATACTAACGACACCTGAACCATCGACGTCCGGCAGATCACGAGGAACGGCGAAAGACATGATCGCGGCCGGCGCAAGATAATTCACGGCGGACGGCAACGCGAGCGCAAAAAACGTCTCAAATTCAACCAGGCCGCTTTGCCAGACCATTAGGGTTGTAATATCGCCGAACGGACTGAATGCACCACCGGCATTAGCCGCCACGACGATATTAACGCAACCCAGCGCCGCGAATCGGCGATTATTTTTGCCTACGGCGAGGACGACGGCACACATCACCAGGGCCGCCGTCAGGTTGTCGATCACAGGCGACAAAAAGAAGGTGATGATTCCTGTTATCCAGAACAGGCGTCGATAACCATAGCGTTGATTGACCAGCCATGCCCGTAGTGCTTCGAATACGTTTCGTTCGCTCATCGCATTAACGTAAGTCATTGCGACGAGCAGGAACAAGAACAACTCCACGAACTCAATCAGAAAAACTTCCACGGCAGCTTCAGCCGCATGAATCAGGTTGTGGCTGGCGTATTCATAACCGATCAATGCCCAGATAATTCCAGCGGCCAACAACACCGGTTTGGATTTCTTCAGGTCCGTGAATTCCTCCATCACAACGAGAACATACGCGGCCACAAACAGTGCCAGCGCCGCAAGCCCGACCCAGTCCTCTGCCAGCTTCAGGGCTTCGAGATCAGCCGCTAGTGCAGCGCCAGGCAGAGCGACACACGCAATGCCCAAAATAACCGGTACAAATTGATGCCTAAACAAAGCGGACATTACGCAAAGACCAGACATCATCAATCCTCGTCGCTATACAACGTGCTTCTCGATGCGCTTACCGGCTGGCGATCGTCGAATTCAGATTTCGTGTTTCTTGCCAACAGTGACAACAGTGATCCAACGGTACAGCGGGACTCCATAGGATGCCGAAGGGGTTGGTCCGGGTGAATGACGTAGCGATTACGGCGCCCTTCCTTGTGTCGGGTGAGAATGCCGGCTTCCTCAAGATGAGCGACGATGCGCATGGCGGCGCGTTCCGTAATGCCAACACGGCCGGCAACATCCCGCATCCGCGCGCGCGGATTTTCCGCCAGGCAGATTAGCGTATGGGCGTGGTTACTCAGAAAATTCCAGGTACGAGTGGTCTCTTTCACGACTGAGTCTCTGCAGGAAATCAATGTCAAGAATATAAAAACATGATATCTCAGTCATGATAACAATGTCAATCCACTTGCTTGCATGAAGTCCCTCGCGAATGATTGCCCTGGATTCACGACAAATACACGAAGAGCAATTGACCGGAAGTAGCCGACAAAATCCCAATCAAGGATTCTCGACAAGCGTTGCCCAATTGCTGGATACCGGTTTGTGTGCGAATTGGCCGCATCACGACCGTAATTGACTTTTGGCCCCCTGCACCCTTTGAGTACCAAAGGTCCTCTCCGCGAATTGATCAATCCGTTGCCAGCGCAACATTAGAGACAATCCCTCCGGAGCCAGAGATTGACGTTCGCTCGAAGGTTATATTTTCTTCTTTATCGAGACCATCTCCGCGCTCCACTTGCTCGTCGAAAGCACTTCGAGCCAGCAGTCGTTCCACTCAATCGTGTCCCCCTTTACCGGAATTCGTCCAAGCAACTCCGTAACCAACCCCCCGAGCCGACTTGCTTTTGTTTCAGGCGGCAGCTCGATTCCCAGCTGCTGGCTTAGTTTGCGGAGCTCAATCGTCCCCAACGCATGCAATGAACCGTCGTCCTGTGGCCACACGTCCTGGATCGACCGATCACTTTCATCGAAGATGTCGCCGACTATCTCCTCGAGCACATCCTCAAATGTGACTATGCCCTGGAAGTCTCCGTATTCGTCAACAACGATGGCCAGGTGTCGTCGGGCTTCTTTGAAAGTCCGCAGTAGCGAATCGAGCGGTGCAGTTTCAGGCACAACGACCGGCTCCAGGATCAGGCGTGACCATTCAATCGTCTCATCGGTGTTTTCCTGCAAGTAGAGAAGCAAATCTTTCGCCAGTACGACGCCGGACACCTCGTCCAACTGATCGGTCATTGAAAATGGAAATCGGCTGTGCCGGGATTGTTTCAGTGTTTTCAGCACCTGCCGCCGGCTGCTGGTTGCCGATAGAAAAATCACCTGTCTGCGAGGCAGCATCACGTCCGATGCGCTAAGCATCGGCAGTCCCGACGCTCCGATGATGATTCCCGCAGTCTGAATACCGACGACTCCCTCGGTTCGTCCCAGCGCGGCCAGCAGCCGAATCTCCTCAACTGAGGTCACCGACCCGTCATTTCCACCACGCAGTGAACGGGAAATGTAACCACTTATGAGAACCAGCGGGTGCAAAGCGACGGCTAGCGCGTGGATGCCATGGGCGACCGGCGTAGCTAATCTCGACGCATGTGTGATTCCGAGGGTCTTCGGAATGATTTCTGTGAAAAGCAGAACCGCAATCGTAAATACGACCGTGAAAATCCACAGCGTTTCTGAACTGAAGGCTTCTTTATAGGTCGCACCGGCCACCGCAGTGCCGACCGTGTGGGCGATCGTATTGGTAATAAGAATGGCTGCGATTGGCATGTCGATCCGGTGCTTGAACTCCTTTAAAAGCTGGCCGGAACGTTTGCCCTGCTGAACCAGTGCCTCGACCTGTGCGTGATTGATTGATAACAGCACCGACTCGAATATGGAACATAGAAACGACACAATGAGCGCCACGGATACCGCGGCAATGAAAATCTGCATGACCCCCCCCAACAGTAAGCCTCGCGTGTAGCGAACGCCTAGTTTGTCGCATAATTTGTCTGGTTTACAAGTCTTGTCATTGTCAAATTGATCAAGATTACAAGGAACCATCCATTTGATCGGTGCTCAGTCGCTCGATCTGTGTTGCCTGCAAATGAGCCTCTGAATGCGGAAGACCGAAAACTTGTTGTGCATGCGGGAAATTAGCCCTCTGCACCAGACTTTTGACACGCAGTAACCAGAGCTTTGGTGATACCTTGTAAATCGCTACCTATCGACGTGCGACTATTTCCATCACCGAAGAAGACGATGAGACTCATTATGAAAAGCCCTAATGTATTGCGGTCAGGAAACAACAGATGGTGGCGGTTTACCGCCTTATCGTTGATTTCGATTGTCGGCTGGTGTGACCAGGTGCGTGGAGAATCACAGCAGGAAATCCTGATTTTCACTAGCGTTGACACATTCAAAAACATTTCGGGTGATGTTCCGAACATCGACGACTCGTATATCCAGCCGGCTGTCGATGTGCTCTACAGTTACTCTGGGGAGAAATTCCGGTTTCTCGCCGAATATTTTTTGTCAAATCGGGAGAGCGAACTCGAACGCATGAAAGCAGGCTGGAAGACCGGTGACAACACTATGCTTTGGTTTGGTCGGTTTCACTCAACGGCGAAGTACTGGACGACTGAATATCACCACGGCCAGTTTCTGCAGACCTCTATCACCCGGCCCGGCGTCGAAGCGTGGGAAGATGATAGTGGTCCGATGCCGTCGCACATCACAGGCCTGTCTATAGCACATGAGTCTTTCCGGCCGAATGAAGCCGCGATCAACTACTCTTTTTCGGTGGGCCTGGGTCCCGAGTTCGTTGGACAGGAGTTGGTTCCATTTGACCTGCTGGATCCGGGATCGGGTAATGATGTTTCGTATAATTATCGCATGGCGTACAGACCAAACGTCTTGTCGCTCAATCAGTTCGGGTTACTGGCAGCCTGGAATGAAATAAACGTCGTATCCGAGTCCAACCCTGAACTGGCAAACCTCGATCACATTCGACAGATCACCATCGGACTGTTCGTCGACTGGAACTGGGACAAGTGGCGGTTGCTTAGCAGTTTTATCTACTTTAATAATGACATGCAGTTCGTCGATGCGCCACGGAAAGACGAGTTTGTCTCCGGATATGTGCAGGCCGAATATCGAGCCGCAAAAGACTGGACCATCTTTGGTCGCACCGAAAATGGATTCAATGAGGACATGTCTCCGTATCTCCGGATATTACCTTCATTCATCGCACACAGGAACATGATTGGCGTGCGCTGGGACTTCGCCAGCTTTCAGGGTTTCACAGTCGAGATTGCGGATAACCGCGCACAAGGAGAAGGCTCTACCCATATTGATTTCAGGGAAGTACGCATTCAGTGGAGCGCTGTTTTTCCGTGAAATTGCGCTTCGCAATCATTGTCACAAGCGTACTGGCGATTCTGCCGAGCGCGCATGCGGCTGATCGCGCGGTTGTACTAGTGACGAGCCGCGACTGCGCCATGGATACCATCATCGCTCTCGATATTCGAAAAGCGTACCTGGGTATCGTTGTGAGTTACGAGGGTCACGTAATCAGGCCGTTCGGACTCTCAAACGATGAGCAGCTCAATCAGATTTTCTTTCAATATGTCGTCGCAATGTCAAAGAAAACATATGAAAGGCGTCTTCTGCGCCTGCTTATACAACATGGCCAACCGCGACCACGGGAGTTCGACGTTGTCGCCGATCTGGTTGCTGCTGTCACCGAAAATCCCTGTAGTATCGCTTACATGTGGCAGAGTGATGCAGAAGCGTGGACAAGCATCAAGGCAATCAAGAATCTATGGCAAGAAAACTAAATACGCTTTCGGCGCGCATGATTGCAGTATTGTTGCTGGTCCATGCTGTACTGCTGCCAGCCTTGTTTTATGGCATGTTGGTCGTGGTCGAAAACAGCCAGAAAGACGCCTTTATCGACACTACGCGGATCTACGCGAGAATTTTCGCCGACTTTCTCGAATCGAGTGACACGTTGAGCTCGGAGGCCGAGATCATCAGGCAGTTAGACAGTTCTATCCTGGGTGGTACGGGCATTTACGCTGCATTGCTGCTGGACGAAAAGCTGTTGACGAGTTCACTAATGAATCCTCAAGACGGCACTGCATTTAACGAAGATTTTGACTTCGGTGAACATGGCGACGATGTCTATTATCTGTCAATTCCTGTCGTGCGAGATGATTCGACCGTGGTTCTCCGTATGGGCTTTGACGAATCTCCTACGTTGCTGCAGATCAAGGACATTAAATGGACCGTCGTTATCATTTTGCTGGCCTACCTGGTGATATCGCT
>QNFK01000011.1 GCA_003645495.1 Gammaproteobacteria bacterium | reverse complement strand
GGTTTATGTAATACCTCACAACGTACCAGGCTTGCCGCCTCGATATCTTTGCCGGAAGTATCACCAGTCACAAGAATCGTTGGCAGGTCCTCGCCGGAAATTTCACGAATATGGCGGACAACTTCGATACCATTGAGGCCCGGGAGCCGATAGTCGGACACTATTATATCGGGTCGTAGTCCACCCTCGATCTGGCTTATAGCCTCGCCGCCGTCCAATGCAGTCTGCACATCAAAACCTTCGACCTCCAGCAACATCTTTGTCGCATCGACGATGGCAGGATCATCGTCGACAATCAGCACCTTAATTTTCTGGTCGCGAGACGGGTGCGTATGAGCAGGGCCGGCGATCGACTCGGTTTCGATAGCGGCTCTCACCAGCGGCACCGTAACCGAAAACGTCGAGCCATGATCCGGCCTGGAGCGTACGTCTAAATCGTGCTCAAGCAATCGTGCGATATGCCTGACAATCGCTAAACCAAGCCCAAGCCCCTTGCTCCGATCACGAACAGGATTCTCCAGCTGAAAGTACTCTTCAAATATTGTTTCCAGCGCCTCCGGCGGAATGCCGACACCAGTATCGGATACCTCGACTCGGACATTCTGTCCATCCGCAATACAAGAAATACTGACTTCGCCGGTTTCCGTATAGCGAATCGCGTTGCCGACAAGATTCTCGATGATTCGCGCCAATAAAGCGGGGTCACTCAAAGCAGTCAATAGCGTCGGTTCGATACGCAATGTCAGTCCCTTTTCCTCCGCATACGGTGCATTGTCAGCGCGGATTTGATCCAGGATTGTCTGCAGCGCGAACTTAACTGGTTCCGCAACAACGTAGCCACTTTCGAGCTTCGATATATCAAGCAGCGCGTCGATTATCTCGCCCATTGAATCAAGTGACTGGCGCATCTTGTTAACAATCTCGAGGTCATCAGTTTTTTCGAGTCGTTTGGACAGTATCGATAGATATAAGCTGATCGATTGAAGCGGCTGGCGCACGTCGTGGCTGGCGGCTGCCAAAAACCGTGACTTGATTGCAGTTGCCCGGTCCGCTTCCGCCTTAGCCTCACGCAGCGATAATGCAGCTGCTTCCTGGTCCGTAACGTCATAGCCGGTATTCAACACGCCGATAATCTTTCCGTCTGAATTCTCCAGCGTTTTGGAATGCCATTGAATTAATCGCTGCGCACCGTTTTTCGTCACGATGGCATTGACATATCCCTCGTTTATTCCTTCGCGCATAACCACCGCGAAGAAATCCTGAATCGTCTGCCGCTCCTCTTCGGGTATGAACGTTGCGAACCAGTCGAGACCCAGCAACTGTTCGACCTTGTAGCCGACGAGTGCCTCAAAATACGGGTTGGCCAGAGTAATTCTGCCCTTTGAGTCCAGGACGAGGACGATTCCCTCTTGCGTTGATATCAGATTGTCCGAGAAATTTTTCTCGGCCCGCAATTGTTCGTTGGCCTCCATCAAATCTCTGGCAGCTTTCTGCGATTCTGTAATGTCCCGAATTGCGGCAACGACGATCGTGCGATCTTGAATCAGAATTGGACTCAGTTTCACATCAATTGGAAATTTCGTTCCATCCTTTTGCTGTGCATACAAGTCCAGTGACTTACCCATTGTTCGGATTCTTGGCTTGTCAGCGAACTCCTGACGGTATTTCAGGTGGCTGTTTCGAAATCGTTGTGGGATGAGTAACTCGACCGGCTCACCAATCAACTCTTCACTCGTGTATCCAAAAAGTTTTTCGGCCTGCGCGTTGACGCGCTCAATGCGGCCGTCAATTGCAACGAGCAAAGTAGCGTCTGGCGCAGCATCGAAAAGATCGTCTACACCCGCGAATCCTGATTCTCTATTTTTATTCTTGTCGGACACCGTATTGTTCCCAATGAGATCAGATCCATTTGCGGAGCGCTGCAGGCCCTTGTCGATCTGCGGGAGTACTCAAGCATACCATCAAGTGGCTTGCGGGCTTATCTATGATGAGGCCCGGGCCGCAACGGATTCGGCTGTGCCGGGCCTGGACTAGTGAGCGGAATCGCCAATCCAGCGAATTATTGCCCGGATTTTTCGACCTCGAGTTTCAACGTGATCAGTTCCAACAGATCCTTGAGTGAGATGACACCCACAAGTTGGCCATCGTCAACGACCATATAGCGCGACGGAGTGTCCGGCCGGACCATGGTCGCCAGCAGTTTTTCCGTTTCCATATTGGCGGAGACCGTATTTGCCTCTGAGCTGGGATTCATAATTTCCCGTACCGTCGCATTTTGCCATTCGCTCTTGGGAATTTTCCTGATGTGTTCAATACTGATGCAGCCGAGAAGATTCTTACCGTCGACAACCGGATACATTTTGAAATGATGCCGGTACACGTAGTCCTCAACCCATTCACGAATATTTATCGATGGTGGAACAGTAACCGGGTCCCGCCGCATGAATCGACTGATTGGCTGATCGTGCAGAAATTCATGAAACAGCAACTGCTGGTATGAAGCTGACGCTGCGCTACGCAGGAACAAACCGATCAGTACCCACCACATGCCACCGATAAGATTGCCCTGAACAAATGCGATCACGCCAAGGATCATCAGCGCCAGGCCGAAGCCACGGCCAATTCGACTGGAGATCAGGGTCGCAGTCCGCAAATCATTTTTCCAACTCCATAGTGCGGCGCGTAGCATTCGACCGCCGTCCAGGGGGAAGGCCGGTACGAGATTGAACACCGCGACAACCGTATTAATAAACGCAAGGGCGCTGCTCACACCTATGATCGGGACCGGCCAGCTGTTCGCGATTGCCATTGTCTCGATACTGGAAAAGACGAAAGCGAGCAGGAAACTGGCCAGCGGGCCGGCGATGGCCATCAGAAATTCTGATTTCGGGCTCGGTGGCTCTTTTTCCATTTCGGCAACACCGCCGAAAATGAACAGCGTAATGCCTTTGATCGGCATGCCGAAGTGTCGTGCGACCAGCGAATGAGAGAACTCGTGCAAGACTATTGAAAAGAATACGCCTACTGCTCCGGCGATACCCATCCAGGCGTACACCTGCCTGGACAAGCCGGGATAGTCAACGGGAAACATGCCGGCACCCAAAGACCAGCTAATAAGCAGGGCCAGTAACAGCCAACTCAGGTCGAGTTTCACCTCAAAGCCGAATAAGGAAAACAGGCGGTACTGGCCGAAGCCGAATGATTGATTTTGTCTGCGTGCCATGGCCAAAGTCCCATGCAATTCCGAGTGACCAGGCGCCGTCATACGTGGCCTGTCTCTCAAAAACCGTATTTTCAGATTAGTGGCCTATTATGCCAGTGAAACCTGTGGCTGTTTCACTGGCATAATAGGCTAATGATGTCTCGCGCTGCTCATGATCGATTCGCGTTTATCGCGTTGGTCGCCTTTAGCATTATTTGGCTGGCGCTCGCTATTGAGCCGTTGCACAGGCCAGAATGGCTGCTTGAAAACGTCATCGTATTCGTGGGTGTGCCAGTGCTCGTGCTGCTGCACTGGCACCTGCCACTATCAAGGATTTCCATTAGCCTGATTTTTCTATTCATGTGCCTGCATGAAGTTGGTGCCCACTATACTTACGCAGAGGTTCCGTATGATCGGTGGTTCGAATCCTTAACGGGTCGAGGCCTTAACGATCGGTTTGACTGGGAACGAAACCACTTTGACAGGGTAATTCATTTTCTTTACGGCTTGCTCATTACCTATCCCGTACGTGAGATCGTGCTACGCATGTCCCACGCCAAAGGATTCTGGACATATCTTTTTCCCGTTTTGATCGTCATCTCAACATCTACGATTTTCGAGCTGCTCGAGTGGCTTGCTGCAATCATATTTGGTGGTGATCTGGGCGTCGCCTACCTCGGCATGCAAGGTGATATTTGGGATGCGCAGAAAGATATGGCACTTGCGGCGGCCGGCACGATTGTAGCAACGGTAATTTTAGCCGGTGTAAACAGTGTGCTGGATCGGGACTTTGCACGGGAGTGGGAGGAAAGCCTGCGGATCAAACACGCCGAACCTCTTGGCGAAGTTGAGATTGCAAGACTCCTGGCAGAGAGCAAGGATGCTGAGGACGCAGGTTGAGCCCCTGGATCAGTCGTGGCTTTCTCTCGTGGTCTTATTTATCAGGCAACCTGGGAGGTGTGAGCTGCACTCCATAACATGCGTGATTGCCGCCTGATCGTACTCATCTCCTGAACGGTACGACTTGAAGTATTCGTTGAGCTGTCCCACCCGTTCCGGCATCTTGTCGACGGCCTGCAATCCGACAGACACGCCGAAGTTCGTAAACGCGAAGCGGGTGTCAGGCAGATACGGTTCGCGACAAAAGTATCCGGCAGAATTCCACATGCTGTCCAATGTTTCCAAACAGCGCTGCTTCTGCAATTTCGCCCATTCCTCAGTCGGGAAAAAATGAGTCAGCCATAGCATCATGCCAATGCCCAGGTCCTGCGTTATATTGAGGGTCGGGTTGTATTCATCGATCAGTGTTTGCATGTCGGCAATTTCGGATGACAGCGCATCGTCATCGAGCATTCGATATGAAACGTATCCGTCATACGCATCCATTGCTCCAAATCCGACCCCAGGGTAGGGCCCGCTAAGGTCCTCCTGCATCTTCCAGATTACTCCGCGTCCGCGCACCAGGAAGGGTTCATGAATCTGCCGTGCGAGGTCAATGCCAAGTTGCTTGTAGTCTGGTATATGGCGGCCAAGCATCGCAAGTGCAAACAACCACATCGCCAGGTAATGAAAATACTGACCATCCCGGTCCGGTTCTTCGCCAATTCGTATGCCAAGTGGCCGCCCAAGCACCCGATTTACATCCGCAACGAGCCATTCAGCATCATCGAGAAATGGGCGCTCGCCAAGTTCCTCGAAAAGGGAGACCAGCAACACAACGCCAAACGCATCCGTCCACAGGTAGCGCAGCCCGTTCGGCCAGATTTGTTGTGAGTGCATCCAGCGCAGCTTATTGCGAACATAGGCAATCGCTTCAGCGTTAGCAGCGGCGTTCATAGTCCGAATGGATAGGTGTCGGGGAGCCCTTCCAGTTCTGCAGTGTCAAATGGCTGCACAGCCTGAGTTTTATCAATCCAGATGTATTCATCAAACTGTTTTTGCAGTGCCGCTTGAAAATAGTGGCTTGCGAGTTCAGTTTCCGGTCGATAAATCACACCGATAGCGCGCTGCAGCCGCGGTTTCAATAAAGCATCCCTGAGGCGCCCGGCTGGAAGATGCCGTAGGCCGAGCAGGAAGCCCGACAGGCCAACATCATGAAACAGTTTTTCATAGCTGCCGCGAACCGATGGCTGAACATCCTTGATTTCCATTGCTCCATCCCAGTCCGATGCAGCCGCGACCGTGCCATTGTGCGTGCCAAAGCCTATTGAAAAAGCATCCTTGCCAAATTCTTCGCGGCATAAGTGACCAATATTTGTTTCACCACGTGCCGACATTTCGGTCGCCGCCGCATTTCCAATGTGAGAATTATGCGCCCAGATAATCGCCTTGCTGCCGGGCGGATAAAAACGTCGTAAGGTCTGCAGTGTTTCGAACATATAACCGTCCCGCAGATTCCATGATTCGCGCGAGCCGTAGTACATGACACGATAGTAACGCTCGGCGTTGGCAACCAATCGAGCATTTTGTACAGCATCGAGAAACCGTTCTCCGTCGTGCTCGGCATATTCGCGGTGTTTTTTTGTCAACTCCATCAGCATGTGAATGACTTCTTTCTCGCAGCTACGGTATGACCCGGAGAGTGCTGCTCTGCCATAAGTTGCAGGATCCGCCTGCCAGGGAGTCAGGCATCCGTACCGCGTTCGCGCGATTTCGGCAGTTGCAGGATCTACCTCGTCAAGATATTTCAGGATCGATCGTATCGAACTGTAGAGGCTATAGAGATCCAGACCATGAAACGCGACCCGCTGATCAGCGGACTGGCCCGCGTTGTGTATACGCAGCCAGTCAACGAATTCACGAACGTCATTATTGCGCCACATCCACGTAGGAAAACGGGAAAACGCAGTCCATTCGGATGGCGGGAAATCAAAATGGCGCACGTAGTGGTCTATACGCGCTGCATCGGGCCAGTCGCCCTCAATCGCCACGAATCTGAAATCCTTTTTTGAAATGAGTTCGGAGGTGATACGGCTACGTAATTTGTAGAACTCCGAAGTGCCGTGGCTGGCTTCCCCGATCAGTACGACTTGCGCGTCGCCAATACGTTCGAGCAGTGGATCGAGATTCGCAGTTTCGATCGAGTTGAAGGGCTCACAGGCATCGGCAATTTCAGACCTTAGCCAGTCGTCCTCGCTGTCCGGCGCCAGACCACTCTGCGCGGGTTTTGTTGCTTTGCCCGCTGCAGGTTCTGCTTCCCAGCCCTCAGCACCAACCAGCGGTACGAAACGCACATCCGCCAGATCCTCTGTTTGAAACTCGCTTTCCGAGACGCGGGTAATCCTGATTAGTTCCTGGATGCTCTTGTCCTTGCCAACCGGAATGACCATACGGCCACCGATTTTCAATTGTTGCTTCAGAGATTCCGGAATCGTGGGTCCTCCGGCGGCGACTATGATGCCGTCAAAAGGCGCTTGCTCCGGCCCGCCGAGCGTACCATCGCCATAGCGTCCCTCAACATTCTTGTAGCCCAGATCCGCAAGCGTAGCCGCGGCGCTTCTCGCGAGTTCTTCAATGCGCTCGATTGTATAAACTTCGCTGGCCGTTTCACCGAGTATTGCTGCTGCATATCCGGAGCCTGCGCCAATCTCCAGAACTTTTTCTCCGCCCCTAAGTGCTAGTGCTTCGGTCATAAAAGCAACGATGTAGGGTTGTGAGATGGTTTGGTCTGCCTCTATAGGCAGGGGAGAATCCTCATAAGCGAACTCAGCGAGTCCCTCGGGCAGAAATCGCTCGCGTGGAACTTTACGCATGGCGCTGAGCACCGTTTCAGAACGTACACCACGTGCGGCGATCTGGTTCACTACCATATTTTTACGCAAGTCCGAAAATTCAGTCATTGCAGTACTCCATTCCTGGCGAGATCGCGATTCAATTAATGGTGTCTCGCTCATTTCAATCCGATACCCAAAAGACAGCGATCACAATTCGCACTTGTACGTACGCAGAAAAATCGATAAGGAAAATATGGAGAAGGTCGCGCGTTAGCTTCTTTGTCGGAACTGCTTGTTTGCAGGCAGATGGCAGCTGGCTTGTACAATGACGTTTAGCCTCACTGGTGAGGCATGGTTAGTGTTAGTTGTCCGGCCAGAACCGTGCGCGGTATTTCAGCGGATCAGCGAGTATCTGTCCGCGGGAACTGGATACTTCCTGCGCGCTCAAAGGTTCGAAATTTTTCGGTAGGGTCTCACTATTGAATTCGGTCAACATCCAGTTAAGGACGTCGGCCAGTTGTTGGTCGCTCATTGGTGTTTGCGATGAGCCTGGCACGCGGATGATGTAATCCCGTCCCTCGGGTGTTGCGACGATTTTGCCTATGGTATCGCGCAGGGTGGGGGTATTCGGCGGGTCGCCGATACCGTTTGGCAGGTGACAGCCGCTGCAATGTAGCAGGTAGTTTTTCTCCGCGTCGGCACGTGCAGAAAATGCAGTAATTACCAGCATCGTCGCCGCCAGTATTTGTAGCCGGACTAACACGTCAGTCGTCGGTTGCAGCCACGCCGAGGACGCCGGCAACCGTGCAATGATAATTGCGCGCTTCAGTGCCGAAGCACCAGAGAACGCTGTTACTCTTTGAAGGGTAGTAGACTGGTAGTTCGCGTTCAGTGTTGTGACACGAACACCGTCTGCAAGTCGACTTGCCGCAACAATCGTTGTAGGAAATCAGGTAGTCCATGTCATCCACCGGGTTTCTGCAAGTACCAACCCAGGTAATTGGTGAGATCTCCGCCCCCGGAGGGCATGAGGTCGTCGTTCCACCGCAGCAGGTACAAAGCGTGCCGCTGAGTGCGCAATAGCGCCAGTAGTCACAGCTTTGTGGATCGCCTATCTCCCCAAGCGTCTCTTGCGCAAAAGGCCTCGACACTGGCAATAGCGGCAAGAATGCAACACCGGCCAGCATTGCGCCGAGCTTGCCAATGAAACCGCGCCGGGATGTGCTCCTGGCCAGCTGGCGACTACTGTCGCCGGTATGCCGGTCGAGCCATGCGTAAGATTTATCGATGAGGCTATCTTTTTTCATAAGTTCTGTTCCTTCACCGGGTTTTCGAATTCGGACTGATTTGCGCCCATGTAATCCTGCAGCGTGGCTACTCCCGTATCCATCGCCTCGATCAAACTTTCAAGGTGCTCACGACTATTGACCAGCCCCTTACTCTGCAAAGTGCCATCGCCGCCAATTAAGACCGCAAACGGCAACTTGCTAACCTGGTAACCGATGCCCAGCGGTTGCGATAAAACATACGGATACTTGTCGAGATCGAGGTCGCGGGCATAGGCGTGATGTTGCTCAGGTTTGTCGCCATCACTTGCAAATACTAAGCGCAGTCGATTGCGTTCCGTATTGGCCAGCGATTTGGCCGTCGGTACGAGAGACTTGCAAATAGGGCAGGTTGGCGAAATAAACATGACCAACGTCGCGAATCCGTCTTTACTGAGGCCGCCAATCGTGATCGGGGTGCCGTCCAGATCGGTAAGCGACATCGGCTCTGTCATTTCGCCGACTTTCGGTCCGGACGTGGGCATCAAGGCGCCCGCCGGTGCGACCCGCTCGTGCAAAATGCCGACCTGCCGTGCGAGTGCCAGCACGACCAGCGCCAAAATTATAACGATGACCCAAAGGATCAGATTCGAAACCAGCAAGCCCTCAGTCATGCTTGTTCCTCCATGTCTCGATCGCGGCGCCGTTCGCCAGCAATTGGTTGGCTGCCAGGTAGAGCAGCACGCCGGCGAGCAATGCAGTTCCAAGCGTTACGTAGTCGATGACCGAAAAAGATCGCGAGGTTGTCGGGACTGTGGCGACCAGGGCGAGCCCAATGAGAGCGCTGTTGCGAATCAGCAGACCGGAGGACAATTGCTGATCGTCGTCCGCTGATCCGGCGACGCCACAGCCGCAGCCGATATGGATTCGTCCACGCAGCAAATTGATGCCGATTGCGGATGTGTAAACTGCCAGCAGGGCCGCGCTTGATATTGCGACCTGTTCTGGCCGGTATCCTGCAAACCAACCAATACTGAGCAGCAACTCCAGCAGCGGAACCACACGTGCGACGGGTCCTGCCAGGGCCTGCGGCATGACCTGGTATTCCTCCAGTACTACTCGAAACTGCTGCGCCGTCGAAAGCTTGTGTATGGCCGCCAACAGGAAAAGCAGACCGAAACCGATCGAAATACCCTTGAGGATCAGCGGATCCAGCATCACTCAGAAATCCACCAAAAACGCTGCAGAAGGGCCTGGATCCTCGATTGTTCGTTCAACCTTCATCTGCAGCGCGTCATAGACATGCAGTCCGTCCTCGGTGTCAGCGACAATCAGTTTTGGCTCAGATTCCTGGGTAACCACCAGGTTGTCCGCAGGAACTTCAAGTTCGATTCTTGCAATGCGTCGTCGCTGTTTGATGTCGACGACCCAAATTTCCGAACCGGGTTCGTGGTGCGTGTACTCTTCGCCCTGGTGCATCAGTATGTAGAGCAGGCCAAGTTCCTGATGCAATGATTTGAGTTGCCAGCCACCGGGCAGCCACTTTTCTTCTGCGTCCTCTTCTGTGACGATCGACCACTCGCTAACAGTAAGTTGCGTACCCTCTTTCGAAACATCGAATGCCTTGCCGGCATGTGAAATAAGCAACCAGCCGTCTTTGGTCCTCACGGGCAAATCGAATACGGCATCCTCTTCAACAACGAAAAACTGTTCGCTACGCACGCGATTCGACTCATTGCCACTGTCGTCGAGCTGAATCAACTGAATCGTGCCATCGCCGCAAATCATCAGAAAATCATTGTCGGCAATTGGCATAATGACGGCGCAACCCGGTGTCGATATTTCACCGACAAAAGTTCTGTTTTCAACATCGACAATTGATACTGATTGTGCCGGCGTCATGTTAAAAACCGCCAGGTGACGGCCGTTGCCGGTCAGGGCGAGGTGACCAGGCATGGAGAGCACGGCGATCTTCTGCGGAATCTCGATCTCGGCGACGGGTGAGAGGTTTTCGTAGTCATAGATGGTGACGACATCGGTTCGGTCGCCGTGGACACCACGTGAGTAATAGCTTTCTGCAGCATAGAATTCACGACGAGGGCCGTACGGCTGTACGCTGGCTGTAAAATTGCTGGCGAGCGACAACATACCCTGCATCTCTCCGCTTAGGCCATCGTAGATGTACGCGCCAGCGCTCGTCTTTGAAATGAACCAACTCTCGGCAGGCGCTGACATGGTCTCTTGCCCGATCGTATCCGGTTGAAGCTGGGCATTGGCTGCCGGTATCCAGAGCGCCAGGTAGAGCGCAATAAGGGTGATGACGCGCATTGTTGTTATCCTCCGTTGCCGGTGAATTTGTTGTCTTGGTCGCACCAGCGCGGAATCTTAGCACGCCAGGACTTCCAGTGGTGCTGCGTCCCATAAGATGCAACATGATTGTGTGTTGTGTCCATCACGTTACTGGTGATGCTGATATGTGGCGTCACGAATCAGGATTCGCCGAAATCAGAGAAAAACTTTTGGTGCTCCGAGACAATGCGCGCTGTCTCGTCATCTTCGACATGAGTCGAGTAATCACCCAACTTAAAAGTACCGCCAAGTAATAACACATCAGAACGCGGAAACATGTACAACTGTCCCTGACCGCCACCAAACGTCATGTAGTCGATAGCGGGATCGGGCGGCAGGAACACCAGCTGACCCTTGGCCGGTGTCAACTCGTTGTCGTCGAATAATTTTGCTGCTCCAAGGCCAGTACAGTTAAAGATAACCGGCTCCGTCAAAGACAGAACATCATCCCTGTCTGCAAAGTTGCGGATGACGAATCGTCCATCGGCAATCTGAAAATCTTCGACTAATCGCCTAAGAAGCGTTCCGGGATCGAATTGCATGGTTACAATTCGTCGCGCGTAGGGTGAGGCGAACGGGTGTTCGCCCGGCCCCAGGATTGCTGAATACGGATAAAGATCGGCAAATTCTCCGTCTTCTTCACTCGAATCCAATGGTGTGTCGCGCATGAAGTAGCCTTCCAACCAGCGAATACCGTAATCGGCGCCACCCAGGTTAGTAAAGGCATGGTGCGCAACTCGCGCAGCCCAATTCAGTTGCGATTTAAAGGCAGCAGAGGAAACATCAGGATCGTGGACGCTAAACGGCCCCCACTCACCGGCTGCTACATTGGAAGTTGTATGGCGGGCCACATTGCGTGTGTAGATGCTGACCTTCCAGCCAGCATCCTGCAGCAAGCGGGCACTGGTAAGGCCCATAATGCCACTGCCAATTACCGCAACTTCACCGGGTTGCATGCCGAGAGTTTCACGAACGGCCAGAGCAGAGGAGCCCCACGAAAGGCTTATTCCACCACCACCGTGCCCGTAGTTATGGACCACAGTCTTGTCGTCATATTGTTCGCTCCTGACAACAAATCCGGAAGGGCGATACGGCCGATGGCCAACAATTGACCGTATTACGTTGTCCATCGATATCCGTGGCGCAACCCACGGTTTCCTGGAATACGCGCGCTCGTATTTAGTGCTGCTGGCCACCATTGGGGCACATCCAGCCAGAGTTGTTGCAAGCGCGCCGGCACCGATCGTTTTAAGCAGGTTACGACGAACCTGATTTTTGGGCCGTGGCATCGTTTATGTTCCCCCTGAGAAACTACGCTGCCAAGACTAGTGCCTGCTCAAATCAAACTCAATTTTTTGAACACCATCTGGTACAGGTCTTTCCAAGTAAAGGTGCTTCTCGTACAGTGTTCTGCAACGATAATCTCAGCAAAGCTCGGGGGAACTCATGAAAGACAACATTACGCGTCGCGACTTTCTCAACGGTACGCAGGTGGCAATAGGCGCGTCGCTCATATCGCCATGGGCGGAAGTATTTGGCGCTGACCCGGCAAAATTTGCGCTTGGCCCGGATTACTATCCGCCCGCCAAGACCGGTCTTCGTGGCAGCCACGATGGCGCCTGGGAAACCATGCATGCACGTGTTTCCGGCGCAACCTGGCCGAACAGCGCTCCTGAAGATGAATATGACCTGGTCGTTGTCGGTGGTGGCATTAGTGGCCTGTCCGCCGCGCACTTCTTTCGCAAAAGTAATCCGGGCGCGAGAATTCTGATTCTCGACAATCACGATGATTTTGGCGGGCATGCCAAACGCAACGAGTTTTCAATCGATGGCAAAACTCGCATCGGCTACGGTGGCACCGAGGCCATCGATACGCCATCTTCGTATACGCAGGTTTCGAAAGACCTGCTGGTCGATATTGGCATCGATGTGCAGAAATTCTACAAAGCGTATGACCAGGATCTCTACTCATCGATGGGTCTGGGCAAAGGTATTGTGTTTGACAAGGAAACCTACGGTGAGCAAAAACTCGTGGTCGGCTACAACAAGATTCCCTGGGAGGAATTCGCCGCACTTTCACCGATGTCGGAGCAGGCACGAAAAGATTTCGTACGGTTGTGGACCGATGAGCGTGATTACCTGCCAGGTCTGACTCGTGAAGAGAAAGTCCGCAAACTCCGCAAGATGAGCTACAACACGTTTCTGCGTGACCTGGTAAAAGTAGATCAGCAGGTACTGGAAATTTTTCGCCGTTGGGGCATGAGTTTCTGGTGTGTTGGCAGTGATGAAATTCCGGCTTCTGCGGTGCAGGGCTACGATGGTGGCATGCCCGGACTCAATCACACGCTGAAAAGAGTCGGTCATCGTGGCGACGAGCCCTATATATTTCATTTTCCGGACGGCAATGCCTCAGTTGCACGATTGTTGGTGCGTAAACTTGTTCCGGATGCTGTGCCGGGATCTACAATGGAAGACGTGGTGACAACCAGGGTCGACTATTCGAAACTTGATCAAAGTGGTTCGCCGGTCCGGATACGTCTCAATAGCACTGTAGTGAACACGAGTCACACAGCGAACGGTAGCGCGGTCGACATTACTTACATTCACACTGGTGATGCGCACACAGTACGAGCGAAAAAATGCATCCTCGCCTGCTACAACAGTGCCATTCCTTATATATGTAGCGACTTGCCAGAGGAGCAAAAGAAAGGACTTTCCTATAACGTCAAGATTCCCCTGACTTATACCAAGGTAATGATTCGCAACTGGCGTGCGTTCGCAGAGTTGGGGCTGGATTTTGTTTACTACACCAATGGCTTTTTCAAACAGGCCGAACTCGATTACCCGGTATCTATCGGTGATTACAAATTCGGCAATACACCGGATGATCCGATGGTGCTGCACATGTGTTACGTGCCATATTTCGCAGATATCCAGGGCCCCGATCAGTGGCGTGCCGGTCGTCGCAAGTTGCTGGAAACATCATTTAGCGATTTTGAAGGGCACGTGCGTGATCAGCTCGACCAGGCGTTGTCCGGTGGGGGATTCGATGCGGGGAAGGACATCCAGGCCATCACGGTCAATCGCTGGGCACACGGTTATTCCTATAGCCCGGGCCTGACTTGGGAGCCCGATTACGCGTCAGAAGAAGACAAACCCTGGGTCAAAGGCCGCAAACAATTTGGCAGGATCGCGATAGCGAATTCAGATGCCGGTGCCGCCGCTAACACCGACGCCGCCATAAAGCACGGCTACCGCGCTGTTCAGGAGTTGACCGCCACCTGAGTGTGCTCTTTGAGCCAGCCTTGATAGGTAACGATGTGGCCGACAACTGGTAATACGACTTCCACGTGGAAGTTGAATTTATCGTCAAGTACTGTTTCGACCATCTTTCCAGCCGGGGCGAGGAACCTCGGCATCGGAATACCGAGCAGTGTCCATCGCCGCGGCACGTAGTGCAGGGTTGCGTTGTCGAGATCCAGTCCCATGCCGAATTTGAACGGCCCGAACCGTTCACAAATCAGCTGCGAAAAATATCCTTCGCCGACGGTAATTTCACTTGAAAACGCGTGGCCGTCGAAATCGCGCTTCCACACCTCGCATTTGCCGGTCCGTTGTATTTCGACACTGACGGGGACTTTGTCACTTGCGGATGGAAAGCCGACGAACCACGCTACAACATCAGCGAGTAACGAGCGACCCCTGGTGACATTTGCCCGACCCCTGAAGCATTTGTGGTTTTCAGCGCAGTGCAATTCTCTTATCTCAGTTGGCAATTCTGCCCAGGCATCTCCCAGTACCTG
>QNFK01000010.1 GCA_003645495.1 Gammaproteobacteria bacterium | reverse complement strand
CCGAGAGAAAACGCCCGCTTGACGACATCGTCGATGTATACGGTTTTCGCATTATCGTTAACGACGTCAATACCTGCTACCGCCTGCTCGGTGTTGTACACGGTCTGTTCAAGCCTATGCCGGCGCGCTTCAAAGACTACATTGCCATACCGCGCATCAACGGCTACCAGTCATTACACACAACACTTTTTGGGCCGAAAGGACTGCCGCTGGAAGTGCAGATTCGCACAGCGGAAATGAATCGTGTGGCCGAGTCCGGCGTCGCCGCACACTGGCAGTACAAAGCAATAGATAAAACATCAGCCACGCCACAGGTGCGGGCTCGCGAGTGGCTATCAAATCTTGCCGAGATTCAGCAATCCGGTAGCTCCGAGGAGTTTCTGGAAAGCGTCAAGGTAGATTTGTTTCCCGACAGAATTTACGTCTTCACACCGAAGGGCGACATCCTGCCGTTACCGAAGGGTGCAACGACGGTTGATTTTGCGTATGCCGTGCACACGGATATCGGCAATCGTTGCGTAGCGGCGAAAATTGATCGCAATCTTGTGCCACTCCGTACGACGCTGGAAAACAGCCAGACTGTCGAAATCATTACCGCGCGCGGCGCTAAGCCCAATCCAAACTGGGTAACTTTTGTAACCACGGCCAAGGCCCGCTCGGCTATTCGCCAGCGCATGAAAAACATGCGCAGCAGCGAATCGACCGACCTCGGCAAACGCCTGCTCGATCGCTCGCTGAAAGACCTGGGATCGTCTCTGCGCAAAGTAGGCAAGCTGCGTATGCGCGAGGCTCTTGACGAACTTGGCCTGACGGATACCAATGAATTGTTCGGTCAGCTCGGCCTTGGGGAAAGACTGGCGCCGCTCACCGCACGCTTTCTGGCTGGCATGACTGATCCCGATGACAAGTCGGATCAGGCAAGCCTGGTCATCGCGGGCACGGAGGGCATGGTCGTAAGCTACGCAAAATGCTGCTACCCGCTTCCGGGTGACGACGTGATGGGTTACCTGAGTTCCGGGCGCGGCGTAGTTATCCACAGGACCTCTTGCGGCAATCTTGCAAATTTTCGCAAGCAGCCGGAAAAGTGGCTCGCTGTGGCCTGGGAGCAAGACATCGACAAGGAATTCTCCAGCCAGATCCAGGTCGATACGGCCAACAAAACCGGTGTCCTGGCAGAAGTAGCGGCAATGATTGCAGATTCACATTCGAACATTGAGCAGGTGTCAGTGCTGGACCGGCACGAAGACTGCACCGTTCTGACCTTCCTGATACAGGTTAAAGACCGCATACATCTGGCACAGATCATGCGCAATGTGCGCAAGATGCCGAACGTTATACGTATTACTCGCGACAGCGCCTAAAGAACGCAATTACGGAGATCAAGATGAGCAAGAAACCTGTTCACAGCGACAACGCGCCGGCAGCGATCGGCACCTACTCACAAGCCATCCAGAGTGGCAACCTTGTGTTTATGTCCGGACAGATTCCGCTGGTGCCGGCGACGATGGAAATTGTCGAAGGCGATTTTACGGCGCGCGCTACACAGGTATTTGAAAATCTCAAAGCGGTTGCTGAAGCAGCAGGTGGTTCGCTCGATCAGATCGTAAAGGTTACGATTTTCCTGACAGACCTGAACGATTTCGCGGCCGTCAATGCGGTAATGGAAAGTTTCTTTAACAAACCCTATCCGGCCCGTGCGGCGGTTGGCGTCGCATCGTTGCCGAAGGGCGTCGATGTAGAAGCCGAGGCAATCCTGGCCCTATAGATCTCACGCTGGATTGATCGCGTGCCTGATTCCGAAATAAATCTCGGCTCACCGCTGACGGTACTGCGCGGCGTAGGGCCAGCACTTGCTGCTACGCTCGAACGCCTGCATTTGTACCGGGTAGAAGATCTCCTGTTTTTGCTGCCATTGCGCTACGAGGACAGGACCCGCCTGAGTCGCATCGGCTCACTTCGCCCTGGATCGCGTAGCCTGTTTAGTGGGGAAGTGCTGCTGGCGGAAACAGTCTATCGCGGCAGACGCAGTTTGCTGGTGCGAATTGATGATGGCAGCGGCCAGATCACGCTGCGCTTCTTCTATTTTTCAAGAAAGCAGCAGGCGCAGTTCAAGCAAGGCACCAGCGTAAGTTGTTTCGGCGACATCAGAATGGGGCCGGGCGGCCTCGAGGTCGTCCATCCCGAGTATCGAATTTTGCGTGCAGGTCAGGAAGCTTCGGTTGCCGATGCGCTGACCCCGGTGTACCCGATGACCGAGGGTATTGCGCAGGGCCGGCTCAGGACCCTGGTCGCGCAGGCGCTGGCTATGATGGAAAAGAATCCGGTGCCTGATCTTCTTCCCGCGGACGTGCTTGATGAGTTCGCGCTGCCCTCGTTACACGATGCTCTCGTATTTCTGCATAAGCCTCCGCCCGAGGCAAACCTCGAGGTCATCATGGGTGGCAAACACCCCAGCCAGATTCGACTGTCGTTCGAGGAATTACTCGCGCACTACATGAGTCTGAGAAACCTGCGTCACCTGGCAAGAAAAGAAAACGCCGTCGCACTGTCGGGCGCTACGGATGCGCTGAGCAAGTTCGTCAGCAACCTGCCGTACGAACTGACTTCTGCACAAAAGCGTGTCATCGAGGAAATTGGTGCAGATGTTTGCCTGCCGCACCCAATGATGAGACTTGTTCAGGGTGATGTAGGCTCCGGCAAGACCGTGGTCGCTGCGACCGCGTGTTTGCTGGCGGTCAGCAGTGGCGTACAGGCAGCCGTCATGGCGCCGACTGAATTGCTTGCAGAACAGCACTGGCAAAACTTTTCAGCGTGGTTCAGTGACTTCGATGTCGAGCTTGCATGGCTGTCCGGCAGCCAGCGACAAGCAGACAGGCGCGCATCGCTTGAAGCGATCGAGTCCGGACGCGCCGGCCTTATCATTGGCACACACGCACTGTTTCAGGAAGGCGTGCAATTCAACAACCTGGCACTAGTAGTAATCGACGAACAACATCGTTTCGGTGTACACCAGCGAATGGCGCTCAGGGACAAGGGTGCGAGCGGCAACACTATTCCGCACCAGCTGGTGATGACCGCAACGCCGATTCCCCGCACCCTGGCGATGGCCGCCTACGCAGATCTGGATACTTCAGTGATCGATGAATTGCCGCCGGGCCGCCGGGCAGTACAAACAGTTGCCGTACCGGATACACGACGGGCAGAAGTCGTTGAACGCGTACGCCAGGCGTGCACCAACGGGCAGCAAACCTATTGGGTGTGTCCGCTGATCGAGGAATCCGAGGTGCTCGATTACCAGGCAGCCGAAGCCAGTTTCGAGATGCTGACTGAAACACTTTCGTCATTGCGCGTCGGCCTGGTGCACGGCCGCATGAAAGCGCCCGCCAAAGAAAAGGTCATGCGACAATTCAAACAAGGGGAGATTGATGTGCTGGTCGCGACAACAGTTATCGAAGTCGGGGTGGATGTGCCGAACGCCAGCCTGATGATTGTTGAAAACGCAGAGCGCATGGGTTTGTCACAATTGCACCAGCTGCGGGGTCGGGTCGGGCGTGGTGCTGCGCAAAGTCACTGCGTCATGTTATACAAGCAACCGCTCGGTCAGCTGGCGCGTAGTCGTCTTGCGATTTTGCGCGACACGAATGATGGTTTCCTGATAGCCCAACGGGATCTCGAATTGCGCGGACCCGGTGAATTGCTCGGCACCAAACAAACCGGCCTGCCGGATTATCGCATCGCCGACCTGGTGCGGGATGCGGAGTTAATGCCAAAAGTGCAGATCGCAGCAGAAAAGATTCAGCGCGATCACCCGCAGGCTGCGATTGACATCACCCGGCGCTGGCTCGGCGATGCACATCAATATGGGAAAGTTTGAATACCGTGTTATTTTTGCGACGACGAAAGATATCGCGCAGACTACCAGCATGGATTCGCGGCATCTTCGCTTTCGTATCTCCCTGTGCACTGCTACATAGGCACATCAGTTTAGACAGCCGCTCCTACAGATACGCGCAGAACTGTAGGAGCGGCTTTAGCCGCGAATGCTTCGATCTGGTTACAATCAGAATGAAGGCGCCAATTTCTCGAATGAGCAAGCTGACCAGGAATCGTGACTAACCCGCTAAAGAAAAAACCCGCCATCCGGCTCGCGCCAGGCTTTATCAAGCAACTGCAGAACTATGTGTTCCTCATGCGTCTCGATAAGCCTATTGGTGTATGGCTCCTGTTATGGCCTACGCTCTGGGCGTTGTGGCTCGCCGGGGAAGGACATCCGGATGCGGGCGTATTTACAGTATTCATTCTCGGCGTAATCGTCATGCGTTCCGCCGGTTGTGTCCTGAATGATTTTGCGGACCGAAATATAGACCCCTACGTAGAAAGAACCCGCACCAGACCTATTGCGTCCGGCGCCGTCGCACCGGCGGAGGCAATTACGCTCTTTGTCGCCCTTGCACTGGTCGCAGTCGGGCTGGCAGCCATGCTCAACCCGCCAGCACAGTTGCTGGCCGTGATTGCTGCCGGACTGACTGTTGTTTATCCATTTATTAAGCGCTTTATTTCCATACCGCAATTTGTGCTCGGCGCCGCCTTTGGCTGGGCCGTACCGATGGCATTCGCAGCGCAAACTGGCAACGCGCCGCAGTTGGCATGGCTGGTATTTGGTACGGCATTAATCTGGGCCGTTATCTATGACACCTTTTACGCCATGGTCGATCGCGAAGACGATCTTAAAGTAGGCGTGAAATCCACTGCCATACTCTTCGGTGATGCAGACCTGTTCGTCATTGGCGGCCTGCAACTGTTGATGCTGGTTGCGCTCCTGTTCGTCGGCAAGATGGCAGAACTTGGTTTCTGGTTTTATGGAGCGGTAGCTATTGCCGCAATTCTCATGCTGTATCACCAGTGGCTCGCGCGCGATCGCCAGGAAGCCGGTTGCTTCAAAGCGTTTCAGCACAATCATTACATAGGCATGATCGTCTTCGTTGGCATCGTGCTGCACTACACGTTTAACCCCGTAGTACCCGCTTAATCAGCTTGCACCCTGGCGACTGTCAGGACGCCGACCTTTTCTGCGCCGGCATTCAGTAGCGCATTTGCCAGTTGCGCGCAGGTAGCGCCCGTAGTGATTACATCGTCAATGATTAATGGGTAGCGACAGAGTACGTTGCCTTTGACAGCGAAAGCGTTTCTTACGTTTCTGTTGCGCTCAGTGGCTGTCAGGCCAGCCTGCGAACGCGTCGCTCTGTGCCGATACACCTGGCGCAGCATCGGCAGGCCTGTCGCACGTCTTAAAGGTCGGCACAATTCCGTGGCCTGGTTGAAGCCGCGCAATGCGTGTCGGGTTCTGTGTAACGGCACGGGTACGAGCGCATCGCAATCTGAAAAGTCCTGTTCGAGCACGGGCAATAACATTCCGGCCAGGGCGGGAACGTAGCAAAGCTGTCGTTTGAACTTGAGTGCCTTCAATGCGCTATCGAGCGGAAAATTATAGGTACAAGGCGCCCTTGCTTTCGCAAATGCCGGCGGCTTTGCCTGGCACGCCGCACACACAACGCCCACGGGCTGCGTGGCTGGCAAGGACTGGCCACAATGCTCGCAGATGATTCCGATCCAGGGCAATGCGGCGCTGCATTGTTTACAGACGGGACCGCCCGTGTGGTGCACGCCGCAAAAAACACAAAGCACCGGAAACACTGCGTGTATGAGCCGATTGGCATAGCCGGACATCAGCTCAACATGCAGCTATCCGGTTTTCCCTGCAGCTGGCCGAAGTAGAGACTTTGCCTGTAAAGTGGCATTGGTCATATGCTTGCAACTATGAATACCAATCCAGGTCAGCTCGTGATTCGTGATGTGCAGCGGCGATTCGATCGCGCTGCAAAGAATTTCGATGCGACTGATTTCGTACACCGGCATACATTTGCCGGGCTGATGCAAAGATTGTCGCCCACCATTATCAAACCCGCACGCATTCTCGACCTCGGCTGTGCGACCGGCACCGGCAGCGGCGAACTGGCAAAACAATACCGGCGCGCCCGCGTGATTAGTTTTGACGCATCCATCGGTATGCTTAAGGTTGCCAGGAAGAAACGATCCAGGTTGTCGAAGCTCACTGAATTGCTCGGCGATGCAAGCCGTATTCCCCTGCAGGATGGCAGTGTCGATCTTGTGTTCAGCAATCTCCTGCTGCCCTGGGTCAGCGATCTTCCGGCGTGCCTTGCCGAAGTCAGGCGCGTTTTACGCAAGGATGGTGTTTTTGCGTTCGCCACTTTCGGTCCGGATAGCCTCAGTGAAATTCGTGCTGCCTGGCATTCTCTGGATCAGGACTGGCATGCCAACGCGTATCCGGATATGCATGACATCGGCGATGCGCTGGTACGTGCGGGACTCCGCGAACCGGTACTGGATGTCGATTACCTGGAAGTAACCTATCGCGATACGGACTCGCTGTATCAGGACCTGACCAATAGCGGTGCGCGCAATAGTTTGCAAAACCGGCGCAAATCGCTGACCGGCAGGCAGCGATTTCGGCAAATGGAGCAAAATCTCGTATCCCGGGCCGCAAACGGCGGTTTATCGCTCAATCTGGAGCTCGTGTACGGACATGCCTGGGGCGACGGACCGCAACTTCCCGAGGGCGAATTCCGGCTGGACCCGGCGACGATTTCCCGGCGGCACAACTAAAAAGAGGCGGGTTCACCGAGGGCCTGTGTATAACATCTCAATGAATGCGTAACTAGTTGTTTTCAAAGCTTTTTAATTAGCGATTGCTATATTAGAAAGTTTGCATGATGGAGGGGGTTTCAGTACACTTCGCGTGCTTTTCGACCGGCGCAAAGCGCGCTATTTAGTGCTGGCGCATTCTGGCTTATAGTCAGGCCACTATTATCTGCACAGAGACCAGGGTAATTCAGGCCAAAAGCCCGGATTGCCGATCGGCGTCGCTGCGTAGACTACATATTGCAGGTCGATTGCGTCAGATAAGAAAATGCAGAATCGCAGTGACCAACAGGTCCGCAGGATGAAAAATTGATGATAAGAAAACTGTGCCTTGCTGCACTCGTTCTTTTGGGCTCCACCGGCGCCAACGCTGACTGGGCGCTCAACATGCCCAAAGGCGTGACAACGCTTAGTGCCGAAACCTATGCCATTCATATGATGGTGTTCTGGTGGTGTGTGGCAATTGCCGTCATTGTATTTGGCGTGATGATTTACTCGCTCATCAGACATCGCAAAGCGGCTGGCGCGGTCCCGGCCAAGTTTTCGCACAGCATGACGGCGGAAATCATATGGACCACGATACCGATTGTAATTTTGCTGATCATGACGGTTCCGTCAGCCGAGTTGTTGATCAAGCTCGAAGACAGTCGTGATCCGGACATTACAGTCGTCACCACTGCCTACCAGTGGCGCTGGCACTACGCCTACCAGGGCGAAGACGTTGAATTTTTCAGCAGCCTGTCGCGAACCAGCGCCGCAGCAAGACGCAAGGGATCCGGCATCGATCCGGAAACCGTTGATAACTACCTGCTGGATGTCGACCGGCCTTTGGTCGTGCCGAAGGGCGCAAAAGTGCGTTTCCTGCTGACATCGAACGACGTCGTGCACGCCTGGTGGGTGCCCGAGCTTTCAATCAAGAAGGACGCCATCCCGGGCTTCATGAATGAAACCTGGTTCAAGGCAGAAGTCGCCGGAGTTTATCGCGGCCAGTGTGCCGAGTTATGCGGTATGGACCATGGTTACATGCCAATAGTTGTTGAAGTTGTTGAGCCCGAGGCCTACCAGGCCTGGCTTGTCAATGAGAAAGATCGCGTGGCGCAGGTCGCCGTCGCTGACGGAGAAATACGATGAGCGCCACAGTGGCCGACACGCACGCAGAGCACGAGCATCACGGCCCGGTCGCAGGCTGGCGTCGCTGGTTGTACGCAACCAATCACAAAGACATCGGCACGATGTATCTCATACTCAGCCTGATTATGTTTTTCGTCGGCGGCGTGATGGCGCTCATCATTCGCACCGAGTTGTTCTCGCCCGGACTGCAATTTGTTAACCCGGCATTTTTCAACCAGATGACCACCATGCATGCATTAATCATGGTGTTTGGTGCTGTTATGCCGGCATTTGTCGGCCTGGCAAACTGGATGGTGCCGCTGATGATCGGCGCACCTGACATGGCGCTGCCGCGTATGAACAATTGGTCATTCTGGATACTGCCGGTTGCATTCGCCATGCTGGCGTCAACGCTGTTTATGCCAGGTGGCGCGCCCGCCAGTGGCTGGACAATGTATCCACCATTAGTGTTGCAGACCGGTGATGCGTTTCCGTTTTTGATTTTCTCGGTCCACCTGTTGGGCATTTCATCCATCATGGGTGCGATTAACATCATCGTTACGATCGTTAATATGCGTGCACCGGACATGTCATTGCTGAAAATGCCGATGTTTGTCTGGACCTGGCTGATCACTGCTTACCTGTTGCTGGCAGTTATGCCCGTTCTTGCCGGCGCGGTAACCATGTTACTGACGGACCAGTTTTTCGGCACCAGTTTCTTCCTCGCTGCCGGTGGTGGCGACCCGGTCATGTTCCAGCATATATTCTGGTTCTTCGGTCATCCCGAGGTGTACATCATGATCCTGCCGGCCTTCGGCGTTGTGTCGGAGATCATCCCAACCTTCTCCCGCAAGCCGTTGTTCGGTCACGATTCGATGGTTTACGCTGCATCGAGCATCGCATTCCTGTCTTTCATCGTCTGGGCTCACCACATGTTCACGACCGGCATGCCGCTGACCGGTCAGTTGTTCTTCATGTTTGCGACGATGCTGATTGCGGTACCAACCGGCGTAAAAGTATTTAACTGGACGGCGACAATGTGGCGCGGCGCCATGTCTTTCGAGACACCTATGCTGTTCGCGCTGGCATTTTTGTTCCTGTTTACGATTGGCGGTTTTTCCGGGCTCATGCTTGCCATTGTACCGGCCGATATCCAGTATCACGATTCCTACTTCGTCGTGGCGCACTTTCATTATGTGCTGGTTCCCGGTTCGGTTTTTGCCGTGATGGCGGCGGTTTACTACTGGATGCCCAAATGGACCGGTCATTATTATGATGAGCGCATGGGCAAGCTGCATTTCTGGCTGTCAACTATTTTTGTCAATGTCACCTTCTTCCCGATGCATTTCCTTGGGCTTGCAGGCATGCCGCGCAGGATTCCGGATTACTCCACACAATTCGCGGACTTTAATAGTATTGCCAGCATCGGCGCCATCGGCTTCGGGCTCTCACAACTCCTGTTCGCCTATAACGTGATTCAGTGTGTGCGCAAGAAAGGCAGCACTGCGACAGATGCAGTTTGGGACCAGCCACAAGGTCTTGAGTGGACCGTGCCATCGCCAGCTCCCTATCACACCTTTGAAACGCCGCCGACATCATCAGTGAAAACTACATTCTCGTGAGTCAGGACGATCTACAGCAGAAAAAGGGCATCCGTAAGACGTTGCTGATATTGACTGTTGTTGCGCTTGCGTTTTACCTGGGCTTTATTTTGATGGGCGTGTCGAGAGCGTAACCAGCCATGCGTGATACAAAACAACCAAAAAATGATGACAGCAAGTCGCTTGCCGGGCGCCTGGTGTTTTTAGCCGTGGCCATGTTTGGTTTCGGCTTCTTGCTGGTGCCTATATACGATGCGTTTTGCGAAATTACCGGGCTTGGTGGCAAGACCAATAGTATTGCAGCAACCGAAGTAGCAACCGAGGTAGAGCAGGATCGTGAGATCAATCTCGAGTTTGTAACGACGGTAAACCAGTACGCCCCCTGGGAGTTTCATTCCCAGGTTAAAGAAATGACGGTCCATCCGGGTGGCATGTACGAGGCAATCTTTATTGCGCGCAATCTGACTGACGAAGTAAAAATTGCACAGGCAGTACCTAGTGTCGCGCCGCAAATTGCAGCGAAGCATTTCCGTAAGCTTGAGTGCTTTTGTTTCACGTCGCAGGAATTTGCGCCGGGCGAAGAAAAAGAAATGCCAGTCCGGTTTATCGTCGATTCTGACCTTCCCGATTACATCGATACGATCACGCTTTCCTATACATTTTTTGATACTGCCAGGATTACAGATAATTCTGCGGTAGAACACGGAACCAGTCATGTCACACGCTGAAGAAAAATATTACGTCCCGCACGGCAGTCACTGGCCAATAGTCGGCTCAGCCGGCCTGCTATTCCTGATGGTCGGCGTGTCCGTCTGGCTAAATGGTGGCGATACCGGCTTCTGGGTCATGCTGGCCGGTTTTGCGATCATCATTTTCATGCTGGTTGGCTGGTTCGGCGAAGTCATCGGCGAAAGTGAGAGCGGGCGCTTTAACACCCAGGTTGGCATGTCTTTTCGCATGGGGATGTTCTGGTTCATATTTTCCGAGGTGATGTTCTTCTCAGCGTTTTTTGGCGCTCTTTTCTATGCTCGCAATATGGCTATTCCCTGGCTCGGCGGCGAGAGCAACAACTTCTTTACCAATCTGATGTTGTGGGACGGCTTTGAGAGCACCTGGCCGACCAATGGCCCCGGCAATATTGGCGGGGATTTTGAACCCATGGGGCCTTTTGGCCTGCCATTGATCAATACGGTATTGCTCCTCTCAAGTAGCGTAACGCTAACGATCGCGCATCATGCGTTACTCAAGGGCCATCGTTCACTGGTTAAGGTGTTCCTCGGAGCAACATTTGTCCTTGGATTCATATTTGTGTTTCTACAGGCTGAAGAGTACATCGAGGCCTATCAGCACATGAACCTGACGCTGGGATCAGGAATTTATGGGTCGACGTTTTTCATGTTGACCGGCTTCCACGGTATGCACGTCACCATCGGCGCCATCATGCTCACCATCATCTGGTTCAGGGTGCTCAAAGGTCACTTTACGCCGGACAAACATTTCGCCTTTGAAGCCGTGGCGTGGTACTGTCATTTTGTAGACGTTGTGTGGGTAGCTTTGTATGTCTTTGTGTATTGGATGTAGGATCGGCCGGGCTGATTAGCCGATATTCGGTGATATCCAGCCCTGGTAATAACCAAATATAAGAAAACCGATCAGCAGCGCTGATAACGCCACACGAATCTTGAGCGCCGTGAGAACACGGGTTCCGCCCTGGTCATCTTTGGCCAGGAACCACAGTCCTGAAGCCAGGCTGGCTACAATGGCAAGCAACAGAATGATCAATACTAATTTCATCGTGGCGATTTTCGCTGTATCCGGTGCGCGAGTATATCGTGATCGAAAACATAATAAAGAGTGAGTCCTTCAAGCGCTGGTTACCGCCGCTGGCAGGCCTTATTTTCATTGTCCTTTTCAGCTGGCTGGGGTTCTGGCAACTTGATCGGGCGCAGCAGAAAAACGATCTGGTAGCGCTTTTCGAGGAGGACGCTCCGTACTCGCGTCTGAAAAACGACATGCCCGTGGAAATATTCCAGCGCCTGGAATTGCTCGGCCTGTTTCGCAATGATCAGCAAGTACTGATCGATAACATTGTTGTAAACGGGCGGGTCGGCTACTACGTCGTATCGGCTTTTAGACATGCACCTGATGCGCCCTTGCTGATCGTGAATCGTGGCTGGGTCGGGAAATCACAACTAAACGCGCTGCCTGATGTCAGTGTCACCGAGGAGTTCATTTCGGTACGCGGGCGCGTTGGACGGCTGCCCAGAGTCGGCATTCGACCGGGCGAGGCCTTCGAGGGCAGCAAGGACTGGCCCAGGGTGGCGGTTTATCCAACGCTTGACGAACTGGCGAAAGAGCTCGGCTCCGAGCTGCTGCCGTTCGTCCTGTTATTAAGTCCGGATGCCGACGATGGTTTCGTACGTCGCTGGCAACCACCGCAAAGCGGTCCGATGATGCACTATGGTTATGCCTTCCAGTGGTTTGTCATGGCGCTGGCAATTCTTGTTATTCTTATCTGGAATTATCGTAAGAAGCAGCGGCCGGATGACAATGACCGGCAACAGGATGAGCAAAGCTGATGGCTGGTAACGGCAACAGGAGTAGCGGCAAAATGCAGCTGGCACTGGTCGCCCTGGCTTTCGGCGCACCGCTGTTACTCGCTACGTGGATGTACAAGAGTGATAGTTGGCAACCCGAAGTTGGCACCAACTTCGGCACTATCCTCCAACCGATTGTCAATATTGAAGATCAACTGCCAGCGTCTCCCGTTGTACCTCTGGCAGACAACCAATGGCTCATGCTCTATGTGCACAGCGCACCCTGCGAGAAAGACTGCCAGGAGGCACTCTATCGTCTGCGCCAGTCACGCCAGATGCTCGGCAACGAAATGAGCCGCGTGACTCGTGTATTCTTGCACGGTGAATCAGCGCCGGATAAAGTGTTCCTCAAGGAGCAACACGAAGGTCTGGTAACGATAGCAGACAAGGATCTCGAGAATTTGCTTGGCGTTAAACGTCCAGCAGGACAAACGCCCGGGGGCATCTATTTAATAGACCCGCTTGGCAACCTGGTTATGTATTTCTCACCCGAGCTTCTGCCTGGCGAAATGGTGGAGGACATTAAGCACCTTCTGAAATTATCCCGTATAGGTTAGATATTGAACGTAAGCGTCATGCAGGAAACCGCCGGGTGGCGTGATTATTATGAGCTGACCAAGCCAAGGGTCGTCATACTGATCGTGTTTACTGCGGTTGTCGGCATGTTGCTGGCGGTCCCGGGCTGGCCAGGCGCTGTCCCATTGTTATTTGGCACGCTGGGTATCGGTCTTGCCGCCTCCTCTGCGGCGGTGGTCAATCACGTACTGGACTCACGCATCGATAGCAAGATGTCCCGTACGCACAATCGTCCCTTGCCGCAGGGCAAACTGACACAAACCCATGCACTGACCTTTGCGGTGGTCCTGTGTGTTTTATCGATGCTGATGCTCTGGTTGCTGGTGAACCCGTTAACCGCCCTGCTGACCTTCGCCTCGCTGATCGGTTACGCAGTAATTTATACCGTGTACCTCAAACACGCGACACCGCAGAACATTGTCATCGGTGGCGCTGCCGGTGCCGCACCGCCAGTGCTTGGCTGGACCGCGGTCACAGGTGAAATACACAGCGATGCATTGTTGTTATTCCTGATCGTTTTCATCTGGACGCCGCCACATTTCTGGGCGCTCGCGATTGCCCGGAAAGAAGACTATGAAAAAGTTGGCGTGCCCATGTTGCCGGTTACGCACGGCAATGAATTCACGCGGCAGTACATTTTGCTGTACACGATACTGCTGGTGCTGGTCACGATATTGCCTTATCTGTCCGGGATGAGTGGGCTTATATACCTGGGTACGGCACTTGTGCTTGGTGGCAGGTTTCTGGCTTATGCAATACAGCTTAAGAAAGACGATGGTCTTGAATTGCCGATGGTGGTGTTTCGGTTTTCTATTAATTATTTGATGATTTTGTTTGTGGCGTTGTTGATTGATCATTACTACATTATTCGGCTGGGGGTTTAGGACGGGCGACGGTTTGGCAGGGTCTCTGTAGGAGTCCGTCCTGACGGGCGAAATACGCTAAATTTTGATCATCATCTTTCGCCCGACAGGTGCCATTTTCTTACGGGTGGCAGCTGTCTGGCACAATCTCGATAAGAGCTGTAGGAGCCCGTCCTGACGGGCGAATTGCGCTGAACTTTGATCATCACCTGTCGCCGGACAGGTGCCATTTTCATGCGGGTGTGGTCGGTTGTTGTTTTGCAAACATTGCGTTGCAATGTTTGTCGCCCGTCGGGACGGGCTCCTACGATAGGTTTCTACGGTTTTCGGGTTTTTGGTAGGCAGAATTCGCGACGATTGTCGGCAGCGCAATTTTTTGGTTGGTCTTCACCGCGACCTTGGTTTTCGTTTTGCAGTTCTCATTTTTGGGCGATGATCCTTGTGAAATGACGCACCGCGACTACACTCGGCCGGCATGACTTCTGTCGATCAACATCAGCGGGCCAGTTTCGATGCTTTGTTGCGGCCGCATCTCGATCGCCTGTACCGGTTTGCATTCAGGCTCACAGGCGTTAAACCTGAAGCGGAGGACCTGTTTCAGGATGTGCTTACCAAGGTTTTCGCCCGCATCGACGACCTGGTTGAGCTCGAGGAACCTGGGGCATGGCTATGCCGGGTCATGTACAACCATTTCATCGACGGCCGACGGCGTTATGCGCGGCAGCGGTTGGTCAGCGTCAGTGAGGATCAACTGCCGGAAAAAAGCCTCGAATCGTTGCCTGGAAAACTCGATCCGGTGCGTGATGTAGAGCGCTTAGATAACATAATGCAGTTGCAGCGAGCGCTGGACAGCCTCAGCGACGATCATCGCCTGGTGGTACTTTTGCACGACAGCGAAGGCTATAAACTCTCGGAAATTCAAGAGATTACAGGTGATCCGGTGGGCACAATCAAATCCCGCCTGCACCGCGCGAGGGCACGCCTGCGCGAGATTCTTAGTGCGGACGGAACCATTTCCAGCCTCTGAGCGTGTAACTAGGTAACAGGAAGAAAACCATGACTTGTAACCTGATAAACGAAAAACTCGACGACTATGTAGACGCGCAACTGGATGTTGCCGATATGCATTCGCTAGACGAGCACACGGCACAATGTGCCGATTGTCAGGAGATCCTGGACCGCGAGCGACATCTGCGAGCGAGCCTGAAAGAATACGGAGATTCCAGCATGCCGCAACCTGATGCCGCCTTTTTTGACCGCGCACTTGCCAAAGCGGCACAGAGCGGCACACGACGCCAGCGTAACCGTTGGGTAATGACGGGGTTCGGTGGTGCGATGGCTGCGGCCCTGGTGCTGTGGATAGTTAGCGGCACGATTTTTGAAACACCGGAGTTCAGTGAACCTTCGATTGCCTCAATTGCAATGGTCATTGAAGAACCGCGCACTGTAAACCTGGTTTTCTCATCCGCGACACCGCTTACCGATGCAACCATGACCGTCACTTTGCCGGAGGGCATTGAGGTGATGGGTTTTCAGGGGCAGCGCGAGATTACCTGGATGACCAGTCTGAAAGAAGGCAAGAACATTTTGCCGCTGACACTAAT
>QNFK01000009.1 GCA_003645495.1 Gammaproteobacteria bacterium | reverse complement strand
CAACAATAATAATCTGATTATGGCTACAGGCGAGTCTCTCGCCCATCTCAACTTTTTGCTGCACCAGAATCGCATTGGCGTGGACCGCGACAGTGATGGCGTAGATTGGTACCGTTCGCTTCAGTAATCCACTTAAAGAACTAAAATCTGAGTCAGCATTTTGCAAACATTTAAATTGAACACACTTTATCGATATTCCGTTTTCATTCTGACCCTGTTAGCACTGTTCGCATGTGCGCCTGACACGAATACACCGCCAGAACCCGTTGCCACTCAACCGGCGACAATCACCAGGGCAGCAATTGCAATACCCGATAAATACGCCGCGCAAATTGCCGAGGATGTTCTGCGGCGCGGTGGCAATGCAGTTGATGCAGCCGTTGCGACCGGGTTCGCACTCGCCGTCACTTTTTTCGACGCCGGCAACATCGGTGGTGGCGGTTTCATGCTGGTCCATTTTGACGGTGAATCGGCTTTCCTGGACTACCGGGAAAAAGCACCTTACGCCGCGTCCCGGGATATGTACCTGGACGAAAATGGCGACGTTATTGATCAGGCCTCACTCATCGGCGGTCAGGCTGCCGGTGTCCCTGGCACCGTTGCCGGAATGTGGGCAGCACACCAGCGCTACGGCAAATTGCCATGGCGGGATCTCGTTCTGCCAGCTGCGAAACTGGCCGAGGACGGATTCTACCCGGCACCGATCCTGGTCGATGATGTTCGCGACAAGTTCGACTGGTTTGGTGATCGCACCAATTTCAGGGACTATTTTGGCGAGCTCCAGGCAGACAAGCTATTTCGCCAGCCAGAACTGGCCAGCACTCTTGAACGCATAGCCGAGCACGGCGCTGATGATTTTTACCGTGGAGAAACGGCGAAAATGCTCGTCGATCAGATGGGTCGCAGCAATGGTCTGATTTCGATGGAAGACCTGGAATCGTTTACGGCAGTATGGCGTGAACCGCTGCGCTCGAAATGGCGCGACTATGAAATTGTCTCGGCGCCACCGCCAAGCTCCGGTGGCTTCGCAGTAGTCCAGCTACTGAAGATGAAAGATTACCTCAATCATTACTTTGTGGATGTAGCGCACAATTCGCCGCAGTACATTCACCTCGTAGCGGAAATGGAAAAACGTGTCTTCGCCGATCGTGCCGAGTACATGGGTGACCCGGATTTCGTCGAAATGGATATGGATGCACTGTTGTCGGAAGACTACATTGCACGTCGTGCGCAGGAAGTTGACCCGAAAAATATTTCGACGCTCGATGGCGTGCAACCCGGACTGGAGTCGCCCGACACGACGCACTATTCGATTATGGATCAGTGGGGTAATGCGGTATCGAATACTTATACGATTAACTGGGACTTCGGCAGTGGTGTCATAGTTGAAGGTGCGGGGTTCCTGCTCAACAACGAAATGGATGATTTCAGCGCCAAACCAGGCGTGCCAAACGTTTTTGGTGTGGTAGGCAATACTGCGAATGAAATTCAACCTGGCAAAAGACCGTTATCTTCAATGTCGCCGACTATCCTTCTTAAAAACGACCAGGTCGCAATTGTCGTCGGCACACCGGGCGGGTCAACAATCTTCACCTCCGTTTTTCAAACGATCGTCAATATCCTGGATTTCGGCATGCTGCCACTGGAGGCGGTGGGTGCGACACGATTTCATCACCAGCTTTTGCCGCCCGACCTCATAACAATGAGCGTGGCCAGTCCACTGCCTGAGGAAACGATTTCGGCGTTGGGCGATCGTGGCTATCGAGTCGAGCCGCATGGCTTCGAATTTGGTGATGTGCAGGTGATCTGGAGAAACCAGGATGAGTTACTGCCGGCCGCGGATCCGCGTGACCGGGGTGTGGCTAAAGTCATTGAAATGACCGGAGCCGAATAGGCGGGCTATAAGAAAAGGCCCCGTCACCAGCGCAACGGGGCCGATTACCTGACCGCTCTTAGCTGCGACGATTCTGGCGCCGACTACGATTCTCGTGACGCTGATTGATCCGCTGACCCTTGTTGTCCAGCCTGCGATTCGCACGATCGCCCCTGTTATCCAGACGTCGATCAACCCGGTTACCCTTGTTATCCAGGCGACGGTCAGCCCGATTACCCTTGTTGTCCAGGCGGCGGTCTATGCGATTGCCTTTTTGATCAAGGCGCCTGGAAAGATCGTCCCTGCCAGCATCAGCCGCACGATCCGAGCGATGATCCAGGCGATCATTAATTCGATCACCGCGGTTGTCGAGCCGTGTGTCGATTCTATCTCCGCGCCCATCGAGGCGGTCCTCGATTCGATCACCCTGGTCCGCCAGTGCAGAATTGCCAAGAAGTACGATTCCTGCAACCAACAAGCCAGTTCTCGCCGTGCTTAAAACATTCCTTGTTTTCATGTCTCTACTCCATCAGTTTCGTGAAATTGGTGGCTGTTACAGTTCTAACGGCGAAATCCTGCATTGGTTGACTAAAAATCACCAAAATCTGCAGTTATTGTCAAATTGGCCTGTAAGACGCTGATCTGGCAAGCTGTTCGTCAGCCCGAACATTTCACAAGTGTCGGCTTACAGAAAGGAAAACGGTAGATGACTCATACGATTCGGCAGCTATTGGCTATTATCGAAACGATACAGATTCTGCCTGCCGGGCTGTCGCTTCCTGTGCCGGCACATCGCGCCCGATCCTGCTCGACACGTAGTCCCTGCAACGTCTCTCACACGATCGATCGCGCTGCACTCGGCACAGAAACCGACAGTCCCGCCCACTCATGAAATATTCGGGCTAGCCCGGTGTAAGGACACAAGATGGCAATGGCGCAACCCGAATTGTCTTCGACAGAAGTTGATTCCCTTTTTCGTAAACACCGCCTGCGAGTCATGCTGGCAATAACGCTTGGCTACGGTTTTATCTATACCTGTCGACTCGGCCTGTCGATCGTCAAGAAACCGCTGATCGATGGCGGGATTTTCAGTGTTGAAGAACTCGGCATGATTGGCGCCGCATTATTTTATGGTTATGCGTTCGGCAAGTTTTTCAATGGCTTCCTGTCCGATCATTTCAAACCGCGACTGTTCTTCTCCATCAGCATATTTATCTCCGCAATCATTAACCTGTTTATGGGCGGAACGACGCTAATCTGGGTAGCAGTGGTCTTGTGGGCACTAAATGGCTGGTTCCAGGGAATGGCCGCACCCGCAGCCATAATTTCACTCACGAACTGGTTCAGCATTCACGAGCGTGGTCGTCGCTACGGTATCTGGAGCGCCTCTCATTCAATCGGTGAGGGCATCACGTTTTACGTAATCGCAGCGATCGTCGCATCGTATGGCTGGCAATATGGCTTCATCACACCCGGCATACTTTGCATTGCTGTCGCAGCGTGGGTTTACGCATTCCTGAAAAATGCGCCACAGACCATGGGTTTGCCAACAGTTAATGAGTGGCTCGACGAGGAGACCGAAGAAAAAAAGCAGACCAACACCTGGCAGACGCAGAAACTGGTTTTCGGCATTCGAGCTATGTGGATCGTCGCCGTTGCCAGTGGCTTGATGTATATCACGCGTTATGCGATCAATAGCTGGGGGGTGCTTTACCTGCAGGAAATTCGCGGCTACTCCCTCGTCGAAGCAGGCCTTTTTCTCAGCGTTAACACGATAGCCGGTGTCGTCGGCTCGATCGCTTACGGATATCTGTCGGACAAAGTTTTTGATGCGCGCCGGCCACCCGCCAACCTGATATTCGCCATCATTGAAGTACTTGCACTGGTGGCTATTTTCTACGGGCCGAATAACACAGTCGTCTTGATGATTGCATTTACATTTTACGGTGCTGCATTAAGCGGTCTGATAGCCTCAATCGGCGGGCTCTTCGGTGTGGACATAGCACCCCGCGGGGCGACCGGCGCCGCAATGGGATTTGTCGGCGCCTTCAGCTACCTGGCAGCGGCGACGCAGGAGAATATAAGTGCTGCGCTGATCAGCCAGGGAATAACTATTGTCGGTGGTGTGCGTAGTTATGACTTTGATATCGCGATTACATTCTGGATAGGATCGTCGGTGTTGTCGATGTTGTTGGCGGCATCGTTGTGGAATACGAAGATCCGGGATTAGCGCTAAAACTTTGATGTTTGCATGCAATGCAAACATCGCCCGTCAGGACGGGCTCCTACAGTTGCTAATTGGAATCCAGTCTTGCTTCCAGCTCCTCTATCTTCTGCTGCTGCGCCTGAACCACTTTGGTCAGCACCGCAACTATATCCATCGCACTTAGTCCCGTTCGATCACTGGTCGCTACCAGCTCCGGGACATCCTCAGCTATGAAACCAACATAGGTCTCCCGCTGGTCGCTCTTGTAATTGAACTGAACAGGTTGCAGTAACGCCAAGGCCTGAAGTGCCTCTTCGGGTGTCAGCTCAGCAATGTTTTCCTTTTTTGCTCGTGACGAACTGTTAGTCCAGACTCCGCCAGCGCTAACATGCGCACCACTTGCCATTTCCATCGGGTGCGCCGGGCGCGACACACCGATACCTACATTGCCCGTGCGATCGATCGTAATCCTGTCAATGGAGCCAGCACCAATTGTCAGCGTGCTGGCGCGGTTGTGCATGATATAGCCGGTCTCACCCGAGGACTGGGTTATCATCAATCCGGCAACACCGCTGTTTTGTTCGTGTATCTGAATGTTGCCGTTAACTTCCAGGCGTTGTTTCGGCTCCGTAGTACCGATGCCAATATTGTTACCGTCATCAAATATTTGCGATTTTCCGCCAATTGTTGGCGCGGTGAATTTCATCAGGTAATCGACAGAGCCCTTAATGGTTGAATCACCCGATGGGCCTTGCGGACCTTGTGGGCCTGGTGGTCCTTGTGGTCCGGCAGCACCTGCTGTGCCAACTACTACTGGTACCGGCACGGCTTCCGTCGTCGGTGCAACTTCACTCGTCTCTGTAGTTGTATCTGCAATTGCCTCGACCACAGCTTCTTCGGCAGTCCCTGATGTTGATGCCGTTTCAACTGACTCAGTTGCGGGTGACGAATCCGGATCACTCTGTACAGCGTCTGCCTCGACCTCGGGCGCCGTCGCAATTTCCGATTCAGCGACAATCTGCTCGCCTTCTGCTGACTCTGCGACTGGCTCGGCAGTTTCATCACTCGATTCATCCGCTGAAACATCAGGGACATCAGCAACCGCTTCTTCAGCTGCAGCGATTGAGGGAGCTTCGTCTGTAACTGCTTCCGCCGGCTCAGCCTCGACAACCGGGGAAGGCGCTGCTTCCAGCACTATGCTCCAGTCCGCACTGACAAAACCCGTGGCGCCACCGGCAATTTCCACCTCATGCCAGCCGGGCACAGATTTTACGAGCGGTAGAGACTCGCCCTGTTTTAACTTGCCAACGATTTCTGTGGCGGAATCCGCCGACAGTCGAATATTGACGCTATTTTCAACCTTGTCGATCGGTACAACGACTTCTGCCGCAGCGAGCATCGGCAGTATGAATATCAACAGCCCAAGCGAGGCTTTCATGACAAACTCCTGAGATTGGTTCACCCGGCTCTTTGTGCCACATTCCCCACTATAAATAAGTGACGCAGTTCCCCTCAGAAGAATCCGATTGACAATCAATAACTTACGATCAGGAAAACCGCATGATTGCGACACCCCGGGGGCATCACCAGAGCAGAAGGATCGCAGCAGCGCCGGCATTTCCTGTGAACTTTCGCCGCGTCATTTTTCGTCTTTGACGATCACGGAGAACCCGTCGAAATGATATTCACGATGCCCATCACTCAACGTGAAATCGTTGGCGGCACCGGATTGAATATCCGCGAACGCCTGGCCCAGCGCCGTCATGTAACTGCTATCTACCACCGGCACATTGTGCGACGTAATTGCGGAGTCAATATCGCCTGCCAAACCAGCCAACCTGGCAGCCGTCACTGCATAATCAGCAAAACTGGAATCAGGAATATGAGTGTATAAAGGTGCGAGGTAGAACGAGTCGCCCGTAAACAGCAGTCGGTTCTCCCGATCGATGAGACAAATTGAATCCGGTGCATGGCCCGGAGTGAAGAGGATTTCGAGAACGCGACCACCAATATCAATGCGGTCACCTTCGCCTACAATCTTGCTGATAGTAAACGCGCGGCTTTGGTAGGTGTCTGCAGAAAATTCTTCGGGCAGCGTTTTCCAGACCCATCCCTCCTGCAGGAAATCTGCTACTGCATCGGGTGGACTGCCCAGCGCGCGACGCTGTGTGAATTCGGTAGCAGTGCCATAAATCACATCAAAGAGATAATTGCTGCCGATATGGTCATAGTGAGTGTGAGAGTTGAGGACGACGACGTCCAGATCAGTCAGTTGATCAACGACACGACGCATATTGCCGATGCCGAGCCCGGTATCGAATAACAACGCTCTGTCTTCACCAGTTATCAGGAACGAAATAACTTCCTCGAACTGACCCGGTTCATAGATGGCGTAAATACCATCCGCAATCAGGTAGACCTCAAACCAGTCCTGATCCTGATCAATTTTCTGATATGCGCTCCATTCCGGGCGCGGCAACTGGTCCCACCAGTTGTCCTTATTAGCACCACGGTTGCGGACCTGATCGTTGTCCGCGATTCGTGATTGCTCTGCTACCGTTGCAGCCTCCTCGACGGACCTCTTGTTATCGGAACAGGCACTCGCAGCCAACAGTAAAATCAGGACCAGATAACACGATTTCATTGCATTCCCCCTTACAAAACTCCATCTAGCATAACAACGCTTTGCATACTGAAGCCACCCCGGCAATACTCTGCCCATGCTGCAAAAACTTGCCCGATTGATACTAAAAACATGTGGTTGGGAAGCTGTTGGCGAAGTCCCTCCACTCGACAAAGCCGTCTTCGTAGCAGCGCCGCATACGTCTAATTGGGACGGTATTTGGCTGCTTGTGTACAAAGTCGCGCTCAGAGTCGATATACGTTTTCTCGCCAAGCACACGCTGTTCTGGTGGCCCCTTGGAACGCTCCTCAAGGCCCTGGGTGCAATGCCTATCGATCGCAGTGTTGCGCACGACACCGTGAATCAGCTGATCGAAACGTTCGCCGCAGAAGATCACCTGTTTCTCGCCCTTGCACCGGAGGGAACCCGGCGTTGGAAGCCCTATTGGAAAACCGGCTTTTACCAGATCGCAAAGTCAGCCAACGTACCCATCGTGCTGGCATTTATTGACTACAAAAACAAAAGACTGGGTGTCGGCATAACGTTACCCGAAGGCCAGACGCTGGCGCAGGATCTCAATTCGATTCGTGAATTCTACGCGCCATTTACAGCAGCCGTACCAAAACGCAGGGGACCCATCACATTTCCGCCTGAATGGGAATTTCACGAATAAGGCGTTATTACCTCGTTGCTACCACAGCGTATGCAGACTCAGCAACAGGTTCCTGCCGGTGGAATCGATACCAGAGCCATGCACCCGGTAGTTTTTGTCAAACAGATTTTCCAGGCTTGTCACGATCTGCCAGCGATCATTCGGCTGCCATGTAACGGCAACATTTGCTGTTAACCAACCCGGCGTGCCATCAGGGTTAATCCGTATATCTCTTATATCCCTTGGACTCAGCCGATCCTGACTACCGCGAACAGCAGGTAGGGCTCGACAGACAGGGAATCGGAGACGGTATGGCGCAGCGACAAGCGGCCGTTAAGTGGCGGAATCCTGTTCGCGGAAACTACCTGGCCATCCGCTTCCTCCTGCTCGCCCCGGGTGTAGTTGACGACTACGTCCGCCGTCGTCGCCGCTGAAAAAACGAAATGCGCAGCGGCTTCGATTCCGTGAATATCGGCGCTCTCCACGTTCTGGTTCTGCACGACATCTCGTCCGCTCGGAGTTACCGCGCCTGTCAGCACGGAAGTAATTCGATCGGTGTAATGCAACGCAAACAGCATCACATTGAGGTCCCAGAATTCTTCACGATGCCTGAAGCCAACATTAAATTGATAAATGCGTCCGGACTAACGGGGTCGGACCAGCGCAAGCCGCTAGTCCAATAGGATTAGGCAAGAAATTGATTAATTTCTTGCCCTTAAATCGGCCATTTCACTATCGAAACAGACGATTAACTCCTTCCCCCAAGAGTTGCTAGTTGATTTGCGCGTTCACTGATTGCGTTTTTTGATATCGAAAACCGCCGTTTAAGGGGGCAAATGGCCAAGTTCCGAGGGCAATTTCTGTCAAAAATAGTGAGTTGCGATGGTCCGACCCCGTAGAGGCGTAGACGGTAGAGAGGCGTAGAGCACACATGTGGCGGCCTCATAAATCGGGCACACACGGAAAAATCACGAGCCGAGAAGTTAATTTGCCAGTACCTTATACGCATATTCTCGTACACAGTACCGTGGGCACAGCTGGCACAATAAAACAGTCCAATCACGCGCTCACCAAATCAGTAGGGAATTCATCAAGATGTCAGATAAATCGGCCCTGGAATTCGATATTAACGAGAGCCTGGCGATGCAATTTGGGACGCCATTCGTGTCCTTTCAATTGCCGGACAGTGAAGAAATCAACCAGGGGCTCGCCGAACTGATCCTGGCTGAAGAAAAATCCGATGATGAGGGTCGGGGCATTCGCTCCAATGTAGGTGGCTGGCAATCGCGCGGCAACCTCATCACGCGGTCAGAGCCGGAAATCCGGACGCTAAAGCAGTGGATGGAGACAATGGTGTTCAATTTGCTGGGTGCACTCGTTCGCAAGGACGGAACGGAGCGGACATTCACACTGTTGATCGACTCCTGGGCCAATGTTTGTCGGCATGGGAACTACAACATCGTACACACCCATCCCAATGCCATGTGGTCGATCGTCTACTACGTAACGGACGGAGAGCCCGACAAATCGATACCCTATAGCGGGCTGCTGGAGTTGTTGGATCCGCGGGAATCGGCGAACTATATCCAGGTTCCGAATACGATCCTGGATGCACGATTCTTCATCGAGAACCGGCCCGGCCGAATGGTTTTGTTTCCGAGCTGGGTCAAGCACATGGTGCACCCGCTTGTTGGCAGTGGCGTTCGTATATCCATTGCCTGCAACGTCAACGTTGTGGAAGAAATAAAAACCAGTCGGCCTCAAGACTACGAGGCGGGCTATTCCACGGCCGAACTGCGCAAGAGCTCCTGATCGTACTTCCTCCTGTTTGCGACGATGGTTGAATATTGATCGCGTTCAATGTGAATATCATGGAAGGTGGTCGACGATTCCGTACCGATTGCGAGCACAACTTCAATCTTAATTAATAGTAATCCCTTCCTGGCGCCAGTTTGTCGCATGTGATCCTGACAATCGTCAGTTTCCGTAAATTAGCATTGCTGTCTTTTTATTGCGCTTTGGCGATACCTGTTGCTGCAGAGGAATCTGAGGCAATCGACGAAATCCAGGTCACGGAGACCCGCAGGCTTGTCGAAACGGAAAACGTCTCGGCGGCAATGCCGAGCTCCGACTCTACCCGCTGGTTGTCGCCGATGGCAGACCCGACGACGATATCGTCGACGACCACTGGCGGAGACGTCACCGTGTAATTGACCCATTCCTGTTCCTGGACGCGAACATCGCGATCGAGGGAGACCTCGCCATTGTTGCCAAAGTCTTTACATGGGCTGCCGGTCACACCATCGAGTGCAATCAAGCGGGCGTCCAGCGTGCCCGCAAAAATGCGCTGGCGGCAGGGGAATTATCCGAGCAGCCGAATAACGCAAGCGTACTGGCTAGCAACAACACTGTTCTATTCACTTTAAGATCTCCAATGGCAGCCTGGGAGAGCATACGACGCGCATATCGCTTGCGGATCGATTCGCACCGTCAGAACTCTACGACTGCGGATAGTACGTATATCGCCGGGCAGGTGTTCCGGGTACTTGTGTTTCGTAATGGTGCTGTCCCGTTAGTGAATTAGGCGGCCCGACGCACTCGAACGTCGCGAATCATTGGCCTACAGGATGCGGGAGGAAAGAGCGTCCCCCAAGGGAGTGGAAAACATGTCAGACAAGGCGGTCCAGGATATTGACATCGGAGAATCCATGTCCATGTTGTTCGGCACGCCGGTTATTTCGTACCAGTGGCCGGACAGTGAAGAACTCAACCAGGAACTGACTGAGGTGATTCTGGCACGTGAACGAGCTGACGATCAGGGCCGAGGTATACGCTCCAATGCCGGCGGCTGGCAGTCGCGTGGCAACCTAATCTCCTGGCCCGAGCCTTGCATCCAGGTTGTGAAAAAGCGCGTCGAAACAATGGTGTTCGGCCTACTCCGGAAAATCCTTCCCGAAGACGGCACAGATCGAACCTTTACGTTGGTGATCGACTCATGGGCCAATGTATGTCGCAACGGTAACTACAACGTCACGCATACTCACCCCAACGCCTTGTGGTCCGTAGTTTACTACGTGTCGCCGGGAGAGCCTGATGAGTCGGTACCGTATAGTGGGCTGCTGGAATTGATAGATCCGCGGGAGTCAGCAAATTGTATCCAGGTTGCGAACACTGTGCTGGATACACCAGCCCTGGTCGAGAACGTACCCGGAAAAATGTTTTTATTTCCAAGCTGGGCTAATCATATGGTTCACCCGTTTGTCGGCAGTGGCGTTCGCATATCGATCCCTAACAATGTCCATGTCGTCGAAAAATTCAAGACTCCTCAGGCACAGCATCATTCGCCAGGCACTGCAACACGCACACTGCGCGGCACTGGCGATTAATGCAGCACGTGAATCTTGCCTGAAACCGTCCCTGCAAATGTGAGCAAAAGATAACCTGAGGAATCTTGAGTCCAAGGTCCACATTTTGTCGACTCTTGCGAATCGGCTGGAGGAGACTGTCGGCGAAGTACCGGCGCTTGGAAAAGCGGTCTTCGTTGCTGCACCACACACATCCAATTGGGATGGCATATGGCTACTGGTGTACAAAGATGCACTCAGAGTCGATGTTCGTTTCCTCGCCAAGCACACGCTGTTCTGGTGGCCGCTTGGAACTCTCCTCAGGGCATTGGGTGCGATGCCAATCGATCGTAGCGTTGCACGTAACACTGTGCAGCAATTGGTCGACACTTTTGCCGCGGAAGATCATCTCTTCCTTGCCCTCGCGCCGGACGGAACCCGGCGTTGGCAACCATACTGGAAAACCGGTTTTTATCAGATTGTGAAGTCAGCCAACGTACCGATCGTACTCGTGTTTATCGATTACAAAAACAAGAAACCGGGTGTCGGCATTACGCTACCCAAAGGTGGGACAATGGAACAGGACATGGCATTGATACGCGAATTCTATGCCCCGTTTACAGCGGCCGTACTAAAGCGCAAAGGCCCCATCGAATTTCCACCGGAGCGGGAATTTCACAAATAGCGGGCAGTACTAATTGGCTACCACAACGTATGCAGACTCAGGATAAGGTTTGCGCCTGTGGAATCAATGCCGGACCCATGTAACCGGTATTGCTTGTCGAAAACGTTCTCCAGTCTTGCCACAAATTGCCAGCGCTCGTTCGGCTGCCATGTCACGGCGACATTTGCCGTCAGCCAACCGGGCGTGCCATCCGGATTGATCCTTACATCCCTGATATCGCGCGGACTCAGACGATCCTGGCTGCCAGCGAACAGCAGGTAGGGCTCGACGGACAATGATTCAGAGGCCGCGTAGCGTAAGCTCAACCGGCCATTGAATGGTGGAATCCTGTCTGCTGACACTGCAACACTACCTGCTTCGGTTTGCTCACCGCGGATATAATTGACAATCAGGTCTGCCGTCGTCGCCGCTGACAGAATGAAATGTGCTGCTGCTTCGACACCGAGAATATCGGCACTCTCCACATTCCGGCTTTGCACGACATCTCTGCCTGACGGAGTAACAGCACCGGTCAGCACAGAGGTGATTCTGTCGGTGTAATGCAAAGCAAATAACATTACGTTGAGGTCCCAGAGCTCGTCGTGATGCCTGAAGCCAACGTCAAACTGGTAAATGCGTTCTGATTCCAGATCCGGATTTGGAATGTTGAATCGATTACCCGGGCGGTCGCCGAGCGTTCCAAGATCGAACACATTTGGCGCTCGAAACCCGTAGCCCAGGTTAGCTACAATCTGACTCTGCTGGTCCATATCGAAAATCCAGCCAATGTCAGCGCTGATGTCATTCTGATCAACAGATGCCGCTGGTGACAAAGCCGTTTGCGGCAAATCCACACTAATTGCGCTGAAGCGCAATCCACCTGACAAGGTGTGTCGCTCGCCCAGACTGTGCAGGAGGTTCGCGTAGACTGCCGCCTGATCGGCGCTTGAATCGTCCGGAAAACGTGCCTGCAATTCCTGTACCTGGCCGCTGACGATATCTTCTTCGCTGCGCTGGCTGCGAACACGATCGTGATACAACTCCGCCCCGACTATCCACGATCCACTCCTGGTATCACTGGCGGCACTTGCAGTTATGCCGAATAAATCGCTGCTGTTTTTTTCGCGACGGCGAAACTGGGACTGGAAGTCCCGGCTGATACGATCATCGTCAATTCGCTGCCAGCCAGCATCGAAACTCCAGTCGGCTGACCACAACCAGTTCGCACGAGTATGCTTTATGTGCGCGAAGAGCCTGTCATTCGGCGAAAACAGAAATTCAGACGAGGACGGTTCCGTCTGGCCAAAACCAGGAACCAATTCATCTATACGTGGCGTGGCGGGCTGACTGGCGTACTGAAAATCGAACAACCAGCTTTGCTTATCGTCTGGTGTCGCAGACAGCGCAATGCGGGCACCCTTCGACTCGTATCCTGTAGGTGCGACTCGTTGGCCGCCGCCAATGCGCCGATTGCCGGTTTGCAGGTACTCGCCACTGATCAATCCGGCCAGTCGCTCGTTGCCGATGTCGAAAGAACCACGGATAACCTTGCCGAGATCCGCCGTATCATAGGCAAGATACGCATCACCCCGTGTGCCGGGTTCATCGAAAGACGGAATGCGTGATAAAATCTGCACGATGCCGCCAACCGCATCACTACCGTACAGAGATGCCGGAGCCCCACGAACAACCTCTATCCTATCGACGGTACCCGGTGCCACCAGTGCAAGATATTGCGTTGGCGCATTACGGAATATTGCATTGTTCAACCGCATCCCATCCACAAGATGCAATACTTCAGAGCCCTTCAGACCGCGAATGATTGCGGCGCCCTGCCCCGGTGTTGTTTGCTGCAGAAACACGCCCGGTTGTGCCGCCAGCGCATCAGTGATAATTTTTGTTCCACGAATGTTCTCAACGCTGATCGATGTTAGTGCTGCAGAGACGTCGCTTTCCGCCAGAGGTCGCCGTGTTGCCGTGACCTGAATTTCGTCAATAGTTTCTTCTGCGACCTCCTGTGCAAATACCGCTGTTATCGTTGTCCATGTCGAAAACAGCACTGCAGCCAAAATCAGCATGGTATTTTTTGGAAATGGGGTCACGATGAGGATACGATTTGCGAACCGGTTGACCAGCACAATGGTAGCCCGGAACTGGAAGCCACCAGTAAAACTGGTTCTGCTTACGCCGGCTGCTCGTTTTCTTCGATAACGTTTACATTGAAGGCAACGGATATGCGTTCGCCTTTGCCCTGATATGGATGCACCCAGTGCTTCAGCCAGCTTGGCCACAGCAGCATCCGACCAGGAATGTTTTCGACAAATTCCCGGGCGTCGAATACCGAATGGCGAATCTGGACGTAATTAGCTGCTTCGCGCGGGTCGAGAATTTCCAGCAAACCACTGTAGGGAATCGCCTTTTCCGGTTCGCCCTGGTGAACATAGTAGACGCCCGAGTACATGCAATTCGGGTGTGTGTGTACAACGTTATAGTCACGATCGCGATTGATGTTCGCCCAGGCATCGATCATTAGGCGAAATGAACGATTCTTTCCAGTGTCCCGCGCCGTTTCCTGCAAGAGATTCGTCACCAGTTTTTCGATGCGCTGACGAAAAATATCGACAACAGGATCTTTCCAGGTAATAAGGTTGCCCGGTGACTGCCAACCGCCTGCGTTTGATCGGGTCCCGTAGCCGTCCTTGTCATTATCTTCGCTGTGTCGCACGAGTTTCTCTAAGTCCTGATTAAATTGTTCGCTGTTGGGCCAGTCGTGAACCACAAGCGGCGTGGCGAAGATCAAGCGAACGCTCTTGTTTATATCGAAATCCGGCACCATTTCTTCGGACATTATTGATTCCTGCGGCACATAAGCATTAAGGGCAGGTCAGTCTACCTGCGTCGTCGTCACATTACCTACGTGGTTTATGGATACAAACTATCTGATCCGTCGAATTCGTGTCATCGGCCCGCCTGCATCGAGCCTTAAGCGGTATTCACCCATCATCCCGGTGTCGATGACAACGTCGAATTCTCCGTCACGCGGATAACTGAATCGCCGGCTCTCTAGCTGTCGCCACACCTGACCATTCGCAAAGTGAAAATAGAGTACATCGTAACCTCCTTGCACCACTTCACTCACGGTCGCACGAACAACCGTTTCTTCTTTTTCGACGTTTTTCTCTTCGCTCAAGTGCTCTCGGCCGATTTCGTCGACACGGTCAACTTGCTCTTCATCTGGGAGCTCTCGGCCGAGTTCGTCGACGACCTCCGCCTGATCATCACTTGCAGTGGCCGCAGGAGCCGGTACCACGGGCCCTGCGTCCGACCCGGCCAGACCGGCGGCCGCAGCAGCGGTTTCTGGTGCTTTGTCCATCGCGGCGGATTCAGGCAGCGGTTCCGCAGCCGCGTCGGTAGCAAGCGGAGCTACCTTGCCTTCGATGGCAGTAAGCGCCTCAAAGCACGCGAGTTTGAGCTCTGACGTCGCAAGACTGGCACAGAGCGCAAGGTCTGATTGTTCAACCGTCTGGGCAGCAGCAGGCCCACTGGCGGCGAGCAGAATTACTGCGCCCAAACAGAAAAGAGGGGCACAAGGCCCCTCTTTTGCTACTGCTTTATGCATGCTTAGAAAGCGTGCTTGAATCGTGCGTACACGATCTGTCCGCGCAGGTCATGACCGGCTCTATCGTCGTATCCCGGACGATCGGTCCAGCCGCGATTGTAAGTGCCGTCCGCGTTGAATCGATCATTTCGTACGCCGTTATCATCACCGCGATACAGTGCCGGCGGATCCGCGTCCATGACGTTATTGATACCAATCGACAACGTCGTATCACCGTCGCCAATCAGCCCGTTGAACGTATACGCATACAGCACATCCCACACTGTCCAGGAGTTGATTTCCGTATTGTTGCCCTGGTCATTCTTGTAGGTGCCGATGTGACTCACACCCACGCGTGCCGTGTGGTTGCCTGCGAACCAGGTGAGGCCACTATTGGCGCGAACCTCAGGCATGGTGTTGAAGTTGTTCGACTGGTTCCTGCTTCCTGCCCCATCGAAATCAGTAGCTCCATCACCATCAGTATCAACGTCGAACGAATCGAGGAGCGTGGCACTTACGTCCAGGATGAACGTGCTGTTACCGAAGTCGAGCGTGTAGTCTGCGCTTATATCGATACCGCTCGTCTCGACCTTGCCAATGTTGGTGAATTGAGAAGTGACTGTGCGCACCTGGCCGGTAGCGTCGCGGATCACCCTCGAGTCGGCGACAATCGGCGAACTGTCATTATTCGGACATTGCGCATCAATAATGGCCTGCGCACCCGCCTCAGGCGCAATCAGGTCCTCATAGTCAAACTGGAAGTAATCGATGCTGGCCCTGAATCTTTCAGTTTGGAATATGACGCCAAAGTTGAGGTTCTCGGCCTCCTGGGGCGTCAAATCCGGCGCTCCCTCGACGGCAGTGGTGATGTTGTTTGACACCTGCTGGTCATTACAGATAAAGCTGCCACCAGGCCCGGTCGCCGATGCGGGATCGTCGATGAATTGCGATGAGGTCGAACGTCCTATCTGACGAACCGCCGGTGCCTGGAATGACGTACCCCAGGAACCGCGGATACCGACATATTCACCCAGCCCGAATTCGAACGAGATTTTTGGATCCGTCGTGGATATATCACCATAGTCCTCATTGCGAACAGCTAACTGAACTTCACCGATGTCGCCGATGGGCGCTACGACTTCCGCAAACACTGCAAATGCGCGCTGGCTGCCGATTACGGCGCCCGAGACGCCCTCACCGCCATCCTCACCGGCTGAAGACAGTGAGTCGGGGTATGAAGCGTAGGAGGCTTCGCGGTACTGGGCACCAATTGCCGCTGCAAGCATGTTGCCGCCGATTTCGAACAGTTGACCCGAGGCGACAACGTCAACGACCTTCTCCTGCATACTGGTGTTCTGCCCCGAGCGCTGGTTCCACTGGTCCTT
>QNFK01000008.1 GCA_003645495.1 Gammaproteobacteria bacterium | reverse complement strand
GCATAACCATCGCTCTGGTATGTAGTTCTCTACTCGTTGCCTGCGGCGGACCCACTGTAGATACACCCGTTCCTCAGGCGGAAGATGCCGGCAACTCCTTCGTCGATATCGGCGAGCACATCGTGCATTTCAGTGCACTTTCTACAGATCAGTTACCTCCTGAAGTGGCCAGGCAATACAATATCGTCCGCAGCAAAAACCGGGCCATGCTGAATGTCTCAGTGCTACAGGAAGGCAGCAACACAGCGGTCACCGCTGACGTGGTCGTTAAAACTGTCAACCTGACCGGTCAGCTCAAGAATGTCACGATGCGCAAGATTGAAGAGCAGGAAGCCATTTACTACATTGGTGAAACGCCTGTTGCAAACCGCGAAACGCTGATTTTTGATATCAGCATCACACCTGATGGTGTGGCGGAAGCAACTGACGTCAGGTTCAAGAGACAATTTTTCACCAACTGACAGCGTTGCCAGGCTCCCAAGCTCCTTAAACACTGTCTAAAACCACTTAGAAAAAGCACTGAAAAGCGATTTTCGGGTTACCGCCCCGTAAATCTTATGCTATCGTCGCGCAGCTTTTCGAATCTGAATATGCGGGCAACAGGCCCGTACATATACGGGCCTGTCGCCCGTTTTGTTTTTTTACAGGAGTTACTTTTTCATGGCAGCAAAAAAATCGGCCGGCGCTAGCAAGAAGCCACCAACCAAATCAGAAATTTACACCCAGATTGCTGACGACACCGGCTTGACGAAAAAAGACGTCGCTGCGGTTTTTGAATCACTTTCCGGTCAGATCAAGAAAAATCTTGGCGGCCGCGGTGGACCTGGTATTTTCACCATTCCTGGCCTGCTGAAAATGCGCGTTGCGAAAAAAGCTGCCACGAAAGAAAGAATGGGGCGCAATCCATTTACCGGCGAAGAGATGATGTTCAAGGCCAAGCCTGCATCGAAGACTGTTAAGGTCTCTGCATTGAAGGGATTGAAAGATATGGTTTGATCCGTTTTGGATTGGATGAGAGAAACCGGAGCTTGCTCCGGTTTTTTTTGGGTTGGGGTTTTGTGGGGTGGGTGATTCTGCATGGCGGGTGTGCCGGGGGAATCTTTTGCAGACTTTTGCGGGGTCATTCTTCGAATGACCCCGCAAAAGTCTGTCGCCCGCTGGGCGGGCTCCTACGGTTGTTTTATTGAGTTTTTCTGGACGAATTTTTCGACTGCGTCACGGAGGGGGATTAGTTTGCCGTGGAAGAAGTGTTCGGTGTCCGGGAAGATTTCCAGTTCGGGGCCTGGATCCAGGTTGTTGACCCAGGCGATGGTTTCCTCGATGTCGACCAGTTCGTCCTGGTCGCCCTGCAAAATCAGCCATGGGCAGGTCGGCTGGCTGGCGAGGTTGCCGGCGAAACGGGAGACGGCGGGTGCAACGCTGACCAGCCCTGCGGGATCACATTCGACAGCCGCCCTGACGGCCATCGCAGCACCGAAGGAAAATCCGCTCAACCATAGCGGCAACTGCGGTTCGGACTTTCTCATCCAGGCGACCGCCGCGAGGACATCCGCGAGCTCACCGTTACCGTCATCAAAACTGCCCTCGCTTTCGCCCACGCCGCGAAAATTGAAACGCAAGGCAGATAATCCCGACGCAACAAAACTGCGCGCCAGCATGTGCGTAACCTTGTTTTCGAGCGTGCCACCGTGCACCGGGTGCGGGTGACAAACAACCGCACAACCAGTCGCTGCAACCTCCGCTGGTGTTTCCAGCAATGCTTCCAGGACGCCGGCGGGGCCAGCGATCTGGGGTCGATCTTGCACAGGTCGTTGTCGCATAGTTTCAAATTCTGTAAAAACGGCCTGCCGCGGGCCGGCAGCCAATCCTATCCTTGCCGGCGGACCTTGTCTGCAAGCCCATTTGCGGCGCTTTCACAGCTGTCGGCAACTTGCCAAGCGGTGCCGGCCTGTCTACACTTTAATTGCTGTAAAATTATGACCTTATGCAACGCACCCATAAAATAGAGATATCAATTCAATGTCATCTGTAATCGAACTCGAAGATCGTTACTGCGCACACAACTACCACCCGCTGCCGGTCGTGCTGACCCGCGGCGAGGGTGTCTTTGTCTGGGACGAAAACGGCAAGAAATACCTGGACATGATGAGCGCCTATTCCGCCGTGAGTCACGGCCACGCCAACCCGCGGCTGGTACAGGTGCTGAAGGATCAGGCGGAAACGCTGAGTATTGTTTCGCGAGCGTTCTACACCGACAAGCTCGGCCCGTTTCTGCAACGTGTTTGCGAACTGACCGGCCAGGACATGGCATTGCCGATGAACACTGGCGCGGAAGCCGTCGAGACGGCAGTCAAGGCAGCCCGTAAATGGGGCTACGAGGTCAAGGGCATAGAAAAGGACAAGGCTGAAATCATCGCCTGTACCGGCAACTTCCACGGCCGCACGACGACAATCATCGCGTTTTCAGACGAGCCCGAATATCAGAAGGGTTTCGGTCCGTTTCCGGCGGGCTTCAGGATTGTGCAATATGGTGATGCTGAAGCGCTCGAGAAAATGATTACACCGAATACCGCCGCGTTCCTGGTTGAACCTATCCAGGGTGAAGGCGGTATCGTCATGCCACCCAGGGGATATCTGAAAAAATGCCAGGAAATCTGCCGCAAGCATAACGTGCTGCTGATTGCCGATGAGATTCAGACCGGACTTGGTCGAACCGGCAGCCTGTTGGCCTGCGACCATGAGGATGTGGTGCCGGATGGCCTGATCCTCGGCAAGGCGCTTGGCGGCGGAATTCTGCCGGTCTCAATGTTCCTCGCCAAACGTGAGGTCATGGAGGTATTCATTCCTGGCACACATGGCAGCACTTTCGGTGGCAATCCGCTGGCCGCTGCTGTCGGACTCGAGGCGCTGAACATTCTCGTCGAAGATAAATTGCCCGAGCGAAGCAAGGAATTGGGCGATTATCTGTTAGGCAAGTTGCATGAAATAGACAGCCCACTGATCCAGAGCATCAGCGGTTGCGGACTGTTCATTGGTATTGCAATTGACCCGGCGCTGGGCAGCGCACGAATTATCTGTGAAGTGCTGATGGATCGTGGACTCCTGAGCAAAGAAACTCACGAGACAGTGGTCAGGCTTGCACCGCCGCTGGTAATTACCCGTGAGCAGATTGACTGGGCCCTCGGGCTGATTAGTGAAGTCCTGCAGGAAATGGACAAGATGCGTCTGGCCTCATAGATTACCCAAAATAAGTCAGGTTTAAGGATAACGAGCGATGCCTGAGTTGACTGCTGTACATGTCGGAATAATTGCGGCCATGCTGGTCGTTGGCGTTATTCTGGGTTGGCTATTCAGAGGCGATCGCTGCGCCAAGGAGAAAATTGCGATCAATGCCGGCTGGCAGGATCAGATCGAATCGCAGCAATCCGAGCACAGCAGGCTTGCCGAACAAAACAAAAGCCTGATGGAGCAAATCAGCCAGTACCAGGCGTCGCACAAGGAGGCCACCAATCGCGCCAAAGAGCTCTCGGAGTCGCTCAAGGAATCGTTCGTCCAGCGTGACGAGCTGGCGGTCCAGGCAAAGGGCTTTCGCGCCAAACTCGAAGTCGCTATTGCACAACGTAATCGCCTGAAAAGTGAAAATGACAGCAACGAATCACAGGGAGCCGCAACGGCCAGTTCGCTTAAGGACAAAGACGACAAGATATTCAAACTTAGTCGCGAACTAACGAGTTGGCAGAACCGGGTACCGCCGCTGGTTGAGAAGTATCAGGAACGTGAACAAAGAATTCGCTCACTTGAGGATGAGCTGGAGAGCGCACGCGAAGAACTTCACAGGCTCGAGGATTCAGTCAGGCCGGATCACACGAGGATCGAACCGGTTGACGCAGACTCTTTACCAGATGGCCTGGATGCATCCAATGAACCACATGCCAGCACAGCAGAACATGAAGTGGCGGCGTTACAGGATCAGATCCACGACGACTCTGCTGAAGATGTAGTGGAAGAGATCGTGGAGGATGAAGAAATCCTGCCAGACGACGATGCAGATGATTACGCTGCATATGGCGATGCCGAATCAATCGAACACAGTGAATCAACGGCCGCAAGTAACGGCGATGATTCCCCGGAGACTGACGACCTGAAGAAAATCAAAGGCGTTGGACCTGCCATCGAGAAAACCCTGAAGAGCCTCGGCATCCATCGCTTCAACCAGATTGCCGAGATGAGCGAATACGATATCGACCGCGTTGCACAGCAATTGAAAGGCTTTCGCAGCCGTATTTATCGCGAGGACTGGATTGGTCAGGCCCGTGATTTGCAGTACCGGAAAAACAGCGACAATTGCTGAGCGTTTCGTTGGTCAGACGCACACTGCTGGTCTGCGCAGCTATTCTTGCTGCGATTTTGTTATCCACCCTGAACAGCACAGGAAAAGCGCGCGAGCAAATCGCGGCAGCCGAATCGGTGTCGATTACGCCACGAATCAGGTTCGAATATGAAAATTCGACACTTACGATAACCGGTGACACGAGTTCCGTCGCGCACGAGGCGATCCTGCGGCAGGCTGCGCTGGAGTTATTCCCACACGCAAGACACGATTTCGAATTGCGGCAACTTCAGGTGATGCCTCCTGGCTGGGCGCTGCTCACCGAATTGACGCTGCGCGCTGTTGCGCAAACTTACTCAGCAACCGCAACAATTGACGAATCGAAGGTCATTGTACGTGGCATTACGCTGCAAAAAACGGCGTGGGATGAAGCTGCTGCAAGACTCGAAAAGAATCTTCCAGCAGGAACGGAATTTCTGCAGGAGGTTATTGAGCTGCATCCAGGGGCATCTCTGGAAATTCAATGCGCTGCCTTGTTCCAATCGACATTGCAGGGACGCAGGGTTGAGTTTCCGCAAGATAGCACCGAACTGGGCTCAACTGCCTTCTCCATCCCCGACGAACTGATCGAGATTGTTGCGGATTGTCCTGCAGCGACCGTTGCCATTACCGGCCATACGGACGCAAGCGGTAACGAGTCGAATAACCAGCAACTCAGCGAAGCACGTGCCATTTCTGTGATGACCTACATGATCGCCGGCGGCGTCGCCGCCGTGCGTTTGCAGCCTATTGGCGCCGGATCATCGGCGCCACTGCTTGATGAAAATAGTGCTCACGCCCGGCAAGTGAACCGCCGCATCGAGTTTGCGATCAGTTTTCCGTAGTGGGTTGTTCCGGCGCGGCAGGAGTCGGCATGTCCAGTTGGTCTGGCATACCGAGACCACGAAGATCCGCCAGCTGGACAACGAATACCAGTGTGGATCCGGGCGGAATCAAGGCGCCCGCACCACGTTCGCCATAGCCCATTTCCGGTGCGATCGTCAGCTCACGGGTTTCGCCGATTTTCATGCCAGCGACACCCTGATCCCAGCCCCTGATCACCCGGCCTGCACCCAGAGGAAATTCGAAATGCTGGTCGCGATCGACTGAACTGTCGAATTTGCCACCACGAAAATTTTCTGCATCGGCATCAAAAAGCCAGCCGGTATAGTGAACGACTACGGTATGGCCTGTTTCGGCCACGGCACCGTTGCCCTCCTCCAGGATTCTTTTTGATAACCCGGGAACAATTTCGACTGACTCGATACCGGCGATATCCCAGGCCGGGGCCATGCCATCATCTGAACTGGCAGCGTCTTCCACAGCGTCTGCCGGTGGTTCATTACCGGACTGGCTACAGGCGGTAAACGCTAACGCTGTCATGATCAGGATTATCAGTCGATATTTATTCATTTCTCTACCTTTTCTGGATTAATGTTTTGTGAATCTGAATCTGCGCCGTCGAAATCAAGTGACGCTGAGTTGATGCAATAGCGCAGACCACTGGGCTGTGGACCGTCTTCAAAAACGTGGCCCAGGTGTGCGGCGCATTTGCTGCACTGAACCTCGTCGCGAATCATGCCGTGGCTGGTGTCGCGGACAATCGACACGTTGTCCCCTGCCAGGGGCAGCCAGAAGCTGGGCCAGCCTGATCCGGATTCATATTTAGTCTCAGAACTGAATAGCTCAGACCCGCAGCAGACACAAAGATAGGTGCCATCTTCCTTGTTATTGACGTACTGACCTGTAAACGGTCTTTCTGTACCTTTTTTCTGCGTAACTTCATATTGCTCGCCCGTCAGACGATCCTGAATATCCGCTTCTTTGTTATCCGCGTCCGTCATCGTGCTTTTTTCCCGGTAATCGGACGAGAATTCTAACCCGCCTCGATATCGAGCAGGTAGCGATTCATCCGTTGCACATAGTCTGCCGGATTTTCGAGCTGTGCGCCCTCTGCCAGCAATGCGTGGTCGAGCACGATATTTGACAAATCACCAAATCGCTTGTCATTCGTTTCCGCCGAAAGCCGCGTGACGAGCGGGTGTTCGATGTTTATTTCCAGAATTGGTTTGGACTCCGGCAATTGCTGCCCGGACGCTTCCAGCATGCGGCGCAATTGTGGTGTCAGGTCCTGCTCAGTCGTAACGACGCAAGCGGGCGAATCAACCAGGCGCTGACTGACATTTACCGCTTCGACCCGATCCTTGAGGATCCTTTTGATTTTTTTCAGCAGCGGTTTGTTCTCATCATTCATGGCTTCCTGGGTCATCTCGCCATCCCCTTCCGGGAGCGCCAGCTGGCCGCGTCCAACGTCCTGAAATGACTTGCCCTCAAATTCGCCAAAATGATCAACCATCCAGGGATCGATACGATCATGCAGCAACAATACTTCCAGACCTTTAGCCTGGAGTTGTTCCAGGTGTGGACTGGATTTCGCTGTCGCCAGGCTATCGCTGAGCAGATAGTAAATCTTGTCCTGCCCGTCGACTGCCCTGGACAGGTAATCCTGCAACGACTGGTCCTGTTTATCGGACTCCGAGTGCGTTGTCGTAAAGCGCAGCAACGACATCAGCTTGTCTCTGTTTTCCTGGTCCTCGACCACGCCTTCTTTAAGCGTCTGGCCGCATTCCTGCCAGAACTTCGCATAGTTGTCGGCGGAATCCTTCGCCATACCGCGCAGCATGTCGAGGGCGCGCCTGGTCAATGCGCTACGCATGGCGTCCAGGTGGGGGCTGTGCTGCAAAATTTCCCTGGAAACATTTAGCGGCAGATCAGCCGAGTCGACTACACCCTTGATAAAACGTAAGTACAGCGGCAGGAAATTTTCTGCGTCATCCATAATGAAAACGCGCTGTACGTACAACTTGAGCCCCTTGGGAGCTTCGCGATTCCACAAATCAAATGGCGCAGTGCCGGGAATAAAGAGCAGGCTGACGTATTCGCGTTTACCCTCGACACGATTGTGGCTCCAGCCAAGCGGATCGACGAAATCGTGCGACAGGTATTTATAGAACTCCTTGTACTCATCGTCACTGATGTCGGAGCGGGATCGAGTCCACAATGCAGTAGCCGAGTTGACGGTTTTTGCTTCTTCCTTGTCTTCCTCAGCATTTTTTAGCAAGACTGAAAAACCAATATGGTCTGAGTATTTGCGAATCAGGGATTCGAGCCGGAACGATTCCAGAAATTCTGTCTCTGAGTCCTTCAGGTGCAGGGTTACGGTTGTGCCGCGATTTTCAATTTCCGCACTCTCGACCGTAAATTCACCCTCTCCGGCAGATGTCCAGCGAACACCCTGGTCGGCCGTTAATCCTGCTCTGCGAGTCTCGACCTCTACCTTGTCGGCTACGATAAACGCGGAATAAAAGCCAACGCCGAATTGTCCGATAAGACTCGCGTCATGCTTTTCATCGCCGCTCATTTTTTCCAGGAATTCTGCTGTACCGGAACGGGCAATCGTGCCCAGGTTTGCGATCAACTCGTCGCGCGACATGCCGATACCATTGTCGGCCACGGCCAGCGTTTTATCTTTCGCATTGAAAGTGATGTTGATCCTTAGATCCGGGTCATCCTCCAGCAGCTCCGGAGAGGCCAGCGCTTCAAAGCGCAGCTTGTCGGCGGCATCGGATGCATTGGAGATCAGCTCGCGCAGGAATATTTCCTTGTTGCTGTACAGCGACCGGATCATCAGCTGCAGTAATTGCTTAACCTCGGTCTGAAAACCCAGTGTTTCCCGCTCAAACGTGTCGCTCACTTCGTATTCTCCCGGCTTTTATAGATGATGATATTGCTCGTCACGGCAAAACTAACTGCCGTGGGGAAACACACGATAGGGATTAATGGCAGATTTTCAAGCTTGTCCGGCCTGGGAGGCAGCCGAACCGGGCTAGGACGTTGCTTTAGCCTGTGGCATACCTTGCACGACGCCGCGATAGAGCATTCCAACGAGCAACAGGGAGGCGACGGCGACGGCTATAGGCGGGCTGACGAGGGCGATAAATACACCGAACAATTGCAGTGCAAATGAGGCAACCATAAATAGGAAAAACCGAACAGCATTGCGGATTTTTTCCGCCAGCAATGCGATTGCGTAAATAAGATCTTCAAGATCATCAAGATACTGAACCAGTACTTCCATGCGTAAATAGTCCTGTCTAACGAGCTATCGACAGCAGCGGGCCGGTTCGTTTGCACTCTGCCGGTGGCTGTTCAGCCTCCTGCAGCGCATCGTTATTCGATTGCTTGGCATGTGCAATCGCACGATGAAACATTTCCCAGCGTTGGCGTGATGATTCATTCTTGAGGGCCGTTACCGGCGAATTATTTTCTGAATAATTGTTTGACATACGTCCGTGTTCTTGTCATTTGTCCTGTATTACGAACTATAGTCACCTCGAATATCACTCACCGTGAGGCGCATCACAGCTTGCAATCGCTGCTGCAACCAGAGGCTACTAATGTGTAAAAGAGAGAACCCGTTCGAACTTTTTAGCGGACTTGCATATCGCTATTTCAGGGTCTGCGACATAATCCGGGAGTCTAGTACTAACAGCACACACATGCAGCAAAATTCGTTGCGCGTGGCGCACGCACGAGCACGCACGACGATAGTGACGAATGAGTTTCTTGAGGAGGTTTGGAAATTGTCGCTTGAAATTGTCGCTTATGATTATGCAGCGATAATTTTTAACTGTCGGACCAGTTGCGTTTGATTTGCTCGGTCCAGTTTCGATATCCCTTCCAGGTATACAAAGACGGATCCACACCAGACCGCCGACCACGAGGTGCGGGAGCCTTGGATATCCACTGACGATATTGCTGCCATCCATCCTGTTCAGACTGCTCAGGTGCGGGCGAATCAGTACCAGCTTCATTACCAGTCTTGTTGCCCTGGTCTTCAGCGTCGCGGGTGTAATCGCTGGCGAATGAAATGTCTTTGCTATCCGGCATGGGTATGTACTCGTGCAATCCTTTCAAGAAAGGCTACGCGGCAAATGGCCCGGATCACAGGAACTGCATCACAATGCAAACCGGCACTTTCTGACACAAAATCAAGTGCTTAGCTCGCGTTTTACTTAATAAGGCGGGCGCCGGCTGCTGTCTGAATGCCTGGTTTAACAGAATGCATCCCAGCGTTATGCGAGTCAGGCAGTTACCCGATAGCATGGTGCGTATGCGTCACTGGCGAGCTTCATACGGCCGTCTTCGACAAATTCGCCAAGCAATCGGTCCAGTAGCCGCATATATTTTTCCGAACCGCGAATCTCGAATGGTCCGCCGGCCTCAATTGCCGCCATCGTGTCCTCACGCACATTTCCTGACACGATCCCCGAGAAAACCCGACGCAGGTTCGCGGCAAGAACATGTGCCGGCAACCCTTCACTGATATCCAGCGAGCGCATCGATGCGTGAGTCGCCTGGAAAGGCAATTGAAAACTGTGGTCAATGGTCAGGCGCCAGTTGAAATAATACGCATCACCGTGGTGTTCGCGAAACTTGCGTACGTCGTCAAGTCCCTCGAGCATCATCCGGCCGACCTTCTCGGGGTCGCCAATAACAATCTCGTAGCGGCTTTGCGCGTCCGCACCCAGCGTTTCACCAATGAACTGGTCTATTTTTTCGAAATAGGAGGCACTGGCAGTTGGCCCCGTCATGATCAATGGCAATGGCAGGTCACGATTGCCCGGGTGCAGGAGAATACCCAGGAGATAAAGTATTTCCTCTACAGTACCGACACCGCCCGGAAACACGACTATGCCATGGGCGGTGCGCACAAACGCCTCCAGTCGTTTTTCCATATCCGGCATGATCACCAGCGAATTGACGATCGGATTGGGTGATTCCGCTGCAATAATTCCCGGCTCCGTGATGCCAATATAACGTCCTGTACCAATGCGTTGCTTCGCATGGCCAATGGTTGCGCCTTTCATCGGGCCTTTCATGGCACCCGGGCCACAGCCCGTACAGACATTCAGCGCCCGCAGGCCGAGTTCATAACCTACTCGCTTGGTGTAGTCATATTCCTCCGTCCTGATCGCGTGTCCGCCCCAGCAAACGACGAGATCCGGTCTGGCAGCTGACTGCAGCAGGCGGGCATTGCGCAAGATATGAAATACCGCATTGGTTATGTTTTCGGAAGTTCCCAGATCGAAACGGCCGCTTTCTATGATTTCGTAATTGATGTAGACGACGTCACGCAAGACCGCGAAGAGCAATTCCCGGATGCCGCGGATCATCTTGCCGTCAACAAATGCCGTCGTCGGAGCATTCTTCAGACTGACCCGGAGGCCCCTGTCCTGCTGAATGATGCCGACCTCGAAATCGCTGAATTTTTCGAGTACTGCGCGGGTATCGTCGGTGTTCGCTCCGGAATTCAGGACTGCGAGGACGCAACGGCGCAGCAATGAGTGCAGACCACCCTCGCCCTGGTTACGCAGCTGTTCTGCCTCAACCTGGGACAAAACCTCGAGGCTGCCCTCCGGCCAGACTTCTGCATCTACGGTCTCATCGCTATCTGCACGTAACGATGAACCTGTAACAATTTCTACGGTTGGCAAAATTTCAGGCCCGGCTACGCCTGATCGCGATGTGGTGACCTGGGTTTGTGATCACGGCACTATCTCGATAGGGACGTTATTTGGCGTCATCAGCCAAATATCGATCATGTCTGAGTTCGATACTGCAATGCAGCCATTGGTCCAGTCTTCCTTGCGGTAGTACGCAGCAGAATAATTGGGTTCATTGGGTTGGCCGTGAATCATGATCTGTCCGCCAGGATTGACGCCGCTACGTTTTGCTTCCTGGCGCTCCTGCCGATTCGGATACGAAATATGAATAGACAGGAAATAGTCGCTGTCCGGATTTCGCTTGTCCATTCTGTACACGCCCTCTGGCGTTTTCTGATCTCCCTCGCGCACTTTGTCGCCATTGGGCACAACACCCAAAGCGATATCGTAGGTTTTAAATGCCTCGCCATTCAATAGCAGGTGCAGTTTCCGTTTGCCCTTTTCCACCAGTATCTTGTCCGCAAGGGGAAAGTCCGCAGCCGCTGCTGGCAAAAGCGGCCAGCAAAGAATCGTGCAGGCAACGAAAATGCTGATCAAATTGCTGGAATAGCTGCTTCTTGCCATATTCATACTCGCCTCAGGAAATCAGATTCCTAACGTTGACGTCAAAGATTAACAAACCAGACTGGCGGTGAAAATGGACTTGTGCACATTGTCCACAATCTGTTGTCATACATTTCGTCCAACTATCCAGCCGATCGCGAAGCCAATAGCACCAGCACCGGTCGTGTATTCGGGCAGGTAACGAAAAAGCTCACGCGGATACACGGACTCGCTGACCATACCATTGAGATCCACGCTGTACGCATAGTGCAGGTACAGTGACAAGCCCAGGGCGGGTAGTGCAAATCCCAGCGTCCCCAGCGGCCAGCTCCAGCCAGCGCCAGTCCATCGCCCGCGGCCACGATACAAAGTCAGCGCAGAGATAACGATAACCAGCAGCATCGGTATGGCATTTCTCAGCAGGTAGGCGTCGCTACCCTCAACATAGGCTACATAGGCGATAGCAGCGATCGTGACAAACAGCACGGGCAGCATGCGGATGAGGAATATTCCCGCGACTGATTTCACGTCAGCCAGATGAATTGCGAACGAGAATGGGGAAATTCAGGCGTGTGCCGGGTTGTACGCTGTCCAGATCGAGTTCCGGGTTGTACTGGCGGAACAGCCACACCGGGACATCGTATTTGCGCAACGAGAGTATCGATATCGACTCCCCGCGCCTGACCACGTGCTCGGTAACGCCGGTAATCGTGTGATTGCGGAAGAAAGTATCCTGCTGCTGGCGATGGAAATTGGCGCGCAAATTCTCGAAAGATTCAGTATTCACGATACCGAAATCAAGCTTGATACGTTGCCCGACAACCACCGGCGTACGAAATGCCAGACCGTTAATGTCGCGCAGACGCTGCGTCTTCAGGCCGAGCCAGTCGGCATAGTGACCAAGCGTTTCCAGCGAATGAACTTCAATGGTCAGGTCGTCGCCAACGGAGTAGTCGCTCGGATCGGAAAGCAGTGCGGCCTGCAAGCCGCCAATAAAATCACTGACCTGATCCGCCAGCGCACCCGGGCTTTCTTCCTCGGGCATTTCAATGGTTGCGATAGCCGGTGCATCAGCAATGACTTCGACGGGTGGCGGTGGTGGCGGTTCTGTCGCAGTAGCTACAGGAGCACTGGCAACTGTGACCGGAGCGGGCCCAGCCGCCGGCAAGCGTATTTGTTGTCCGATGCGGATTCGATGGCGACTGCCAAGCGCATTTAATGCCACCAGCGTCGATACGCGAGTCTCATAAGTATCTGCAATTTCGGACAACGTATCGCCGCGGGCGACGGTATGAAACAAGTCAGGCAACTGCTTGGCATACAACGCGTCCTCAGGCATCCCTGCAATCAGGTCCGGCAGCGGCGCGCCAAGCATATTGGTGGGCAGTCGAACAGCGTAATTCTTCGGCAGGTACTTGCTGCCCTGCCAGATGGTCGCCTGCAACGCAGGGTTATGGCGCGCGATATCACGCTCACTAACCTTGAGTGCCGATGCAAGTTCGTCAGCAGCGACGAAAGCGGTTAATTGGAAGTTCGAGTAGTCGGTCGGCTTTTCCGGCACGACGCCTGGAAAATATTTTTGCGGATCCTGATCGATTTGCATCGCGGCAAGAAAAGCGACGTAGAAATTTCGCGAAGCAAAGCCGAAGGTTCTGCCGTTGTAGTTGCGCAGGATATCGACGTATGCGGTATCGCCATGGCGGCGCATCGCCCGGCGTGCGCCGGATAAGCCATGGTTATACGCGGTAATCGCCATTGGCCAGTTACCGGTGATGGAATAGTTATAGGCAAGCAGCTTGGCGGCAGCGGTCGTAGCGAGGAATGGATCGTTACGTTCATCCAGCACGTGATCTACCTGCATGAACCGACGACCGGTACTGCGCGTAAATTGCCAGATACCGGAAGCGCCTACATGCGAGCGGGCATCCGGATTGTACGAAGATTCAACATGCGGTAGCGCACCCAGCGCCGTTGGCACACCAAGCCTTGTGAATTCTGCATTGACATGATCACGCCATCTTCCAGCGCGTTGCAGACCCTCGCGAAATCGGTCTGACAATCCCAGCTGGAAGCGAATACGACCAACTGCCGCTGCAAGCTCCTCGTTGGTCACGTCAACTGGCCAAAGATCGAGGACGTGCTGTTCTTCGGTACTCAGGTTGTCGCGTTTACCATCAGCCAGCGTGCGCAATATCGCCTGGTAGTGCTTGCGGCGATTGCCGGAGGTTCTTTGCCGCGTTCTGCGACTCGCATTATTAGGCAGCGGCACTGTCTCATACACAATCGCCAGATTGCGATTGTCATGCAATACACCTTCATTCGTTGAATATTTTGAAAAAATGGAAACCCAGAAATTTACATCACGTTCAAGCCCTGCAGGGCGCGGGAAAACGCTCTCAGATTGGGCAAACGCCAACCCGGAAATGCAGAGAATGAGCGCTGCAACGTGGATTTTGGGGAATTTACTTGTCATTTGCTCAGAATATCGCTTCAATCTAGGAATCGGCTCTAAATACTTGAATAGTTCACAGAAAATAGCCTTGGTTAGGCGTATTTTGACCCGAGCTGACGGTAATGATCAAGCCCAATTTTCCCCTGCCAAACGTGCGTGCCAAAAATTGATGAAAATGAATGCGACTCTGTATCCGAAATTGCTGCGCCTGGCCGCGCTGTCATGGCTGCTGGTCGCCGGCAATTCTCTGGCGGGCGCCACCCCGACCGACAGTGATGAGCCACCAACACCTGCTTCTCAGACCGATGCTGATCACAACGGTTCCGTGGGTGACGGCGCAGACAGCGCTTCGACCACAGCATTTGTAAATGCTATCACCAATACTGATGGCGTCGCGAAAACGCTAACCATTCTCGGCGCGGAAATTCCGCCCGGCACAGTTGAGCGACTCTCCTGGTCAGCCACTGAATTGTTCGCCGGCGTGTCAATCGCAACACCGGTTCTGGTGGTAAACGGTAACATGGCGGGCCCGACACTTTGTTTGACCGCTGCGGTACACGGTGACGAACTCAACGGGATAGAAATTGTGCGCCGGGTCATGCACAACCTGGAGGCGGACGAACTTTCGGGTACTGTAATCGGTGTGCCCATTGTCAATCTGCAGGGCTTTCGTCGCGGGTCCCGCTACCTGCCGGACCGACGTGACCTCAACCGCTATTTCCCGGGCAATACCAATGGCAGTGCCGCGTCACGCATAGCGTATTCCCTTTTCAATGACATCGTCTCACATTGCGACGCACTGGTTGATCTGCATACCGGTTCTTTCGAGCGCTCCAACTTGCCGCAGCTACGCGCCGACCTGCTCAATCCTGATGTAGTAGCGATGACAGATGGTTTTGGTTCGACCGTCATCCTGCACAACAAACCGGCCGAAGGGACCTTGCGTTATGCGGCGACCGCTGCAGGTATACCTACTGTCACGCTGGAAGCCGGTGGGCCAACTGAACTTGAAATACAGGAAGTGAAACATGGTGTGAAAGGTGTCCAGACACTTTTGCATACACTTGGCATGGTCAGAAAGATCCGTCTCTGGGGCGAGTCTGAACCGGTCTATTATCGCTCTTCCTGGGTACGCGCCAATCGCGGCGGAATCCTGCTTTCTGACGTAGTGCTTGGCCGCACGGTGCGCGAGGGCGATTTGCTTGGCACGATAACTGATCCGATGAGTAACGCCAGCACGAAACTGTTCTCCCCGCACTCGGGACGAATTATCGGTATGGCGAGAAACCAGGTGGTTATGCCGGGCTTCGCTGCATTTCATATCGGTATTGAGGCGGCAGAAGTTCCCACCGACGAGTCAGGCGACGAACTGAACCTGCATGATAGCGACATCAAAGACAGTCTGTCTGAGTAGTCCATAGAGGCCGCATTGCGCTGCGAAAGACGCAGCCCGAGTCGCAAGGCCGCCGACATGCCGATACACTTCGGGTCTGTCAACAAACACACATCTGCATGAAACGACACGAGCGCCGGCCGCTATATCACTATTGGACACCTAATTACTGGCCCGCATGGATCGGTTTTGGTTTCCTGCGTGCAAGTTGCTATCTGCCCTACCAGTGGCAGATCGGAGTCGGCAAATTTATCGGGCGCCTGGCACATCGTGTCGGTGCTGAGCGTCGCGCCATAGCGCGGCGAAATATAGAACTGTGCTTTCCGGAATTATCAACTGAGGAACGCGATCAGCTTGTCCTCGAGCACTTCGAGGCGCTGGGCGTGTCGATTATGGAAATGGGTCTCGGCCGCTGGGCATCCGACAAAAAAATGTCAGATTTGACCACCGTTATCGGTATGCACCATCTACAGGAAACCCTGGATCAGGGTTTTGGCGTGCTATTGCTCAGCGCGCACTTTACGACACTTGAGGTGTGCGGACGTGTGATCTGTCAGCATACCTCAGCCATCGACGGGGTCTATCGGCGCTTTCGCAGCGGTCTCATGACAGAATTCCTGGCGAGCACCAGGGAAGTAACCGCACGAAAGATGATCGAAAAGAATGATCTGAAGAGCATGATCCGCAGCCTTCGCGAAGGCACGATCCTTTGGTATGCGGCTGACCAGAGTTACGATGGCAAACAGTCCGCATTGGTGCCGTTCTTCGGTGTTCCTGCGATGACAAACACGGCGACGAGTACGCTTGCGAAGCTTGGCAAAGCAAAGGTCCTGCCATTTTTCCCGCGGCGTTTACCGGAAGGCGGATACGAAATTCGTATCCTTGCACCAATCGAAGATTTTCCAAGTGGCGATGCGATTGCAGACACGGAAAAATTCGTCGCACTCCTTGAAGATCAGATTCGACGTTGTCCTGAGCAGTACTACTGGGTACACCGAAAATTCAAGCGGCGACCAGCGCCGTTACCGGATGTTTACGCTGACCTCGATGCACTGAAATAGCCGTCAAGAAACTGTTTCCAGTTTGCTGCGACGTAATACAGTTTCGGTTCGAGTCGTTTTATTTTTCGCATTGAGCGATGCAGCCGACTGATGTTTTTTTGTTGCCAGACTCCCGATGGCAATATTTTTCCCCGATCGAAATCAAGCAGGAACAGCTTGTCATTCCGATCAACCTGGACGTTATAGGCGTTGAGATCTGCGTGAAATACGCCAGCTGCGTGAAACTGGTGCAGGTCCGCACCAAGGTTTTCCCAGAACTCAACATCGCCCGGTGCCTGTGCGATTCTCTCCGCCAGGGAGCGGATTCCTGCCACGCGCACCGTCAGGAGATCGGCGCTGTATACCGGTCCGGTGCGAGAGTAGCGCGCCGCCGCAGGGTGAGGAACCGGTAACCCAAGCGCTACGAGCTTCGCCAGCAGACGCCACTCGGCGAAGGAGCGCGTTTGCGCTTCACCTGTCCACAGATACTTATCGCGAACCAATCGCCCGGGAAGACCACCGCGCACATAGTGGCGCAGGACAAATTCCCGTTCACCATTACCGACGATCATGGTGTCGCCTCTGCCAGCCGAACGCAACACACCGGTAACCGGCGTAGCAGAGGGCCAGCTACGTGCAGTGAACGCCGCGTCCGATATCTGGTTGATCAGGTCAGTATCGTATACGATGGCGCCGTTTCTGGTTTTCTCGACAGCGTCGTTCAAGGCCGTACATTCCGTTTTGACATTGCCTCAGTTTCCGGTTTGCAAAGAT